>JAGOBQ010000587.1 GCA_017999215.1 Thermoanaerobaculia bacterium | reverse complement strand
GGACCAGGATGGCCGGCCGCGGGACGCGGGACGGGGGGGGCGGGAAGGGCCGGACCTGCCCCCGGCGGCGAGGGAGGCGGCCGAGACGTAGAGACGGCGGATTCCCATCGCGTCGAGCTCGGGACCGATCTCGTCGGGAACAACGACGGGAGCCTCCGCGAGGAAGAGCGCGTCGACACGCGCCGCGGCGGCGGAGGGTCCGCTCCCTCCGGAAGGAGCGTCCTTGCGGCACCCGGCGCCCGCGAACGCACCGAGCAGGAGGACGACGACGGCGGCCCGACACGCGTGCGGCTTGAAGGGGGACATGGCGAAAAAATGATATCAGCGACCGGCGGGCGGAAGGACGAAGCCGATCCGAAGGCCTCCGCGGGTCGAACGTTCCGCGAAGAGCCGGCCCCCGTGCTCCTCGACGGCCCGGCGCGCCGCCGCCAGCCCCATCCCCGAGCCTCTCGATTTCGTCGAGAACGTCGGGTCGAAGAGCCGGGCGAGGTCCCCGTCCGCGACGCCGGGACCGTCGTCCTCGCAGGCGATCTCCAGGCCCGCCCCGCCTCGCGGCCCGGCGGCAGGCCGGGCCTCCACGGCGACGGCGCCGCCGCGCGGCTCGAGCGCCTCGACGGCGTTCAGGACGAAGTTGGAGACGGCGTCCCGGAGCAGCGCGCGGTCCACGAAGACGTCCGGGAGCTCACCGTCGACCTGCCAGCCGACCTTCACGGCCGGGTGCGCGCCGAAGTCGGCGGCGACTTCCCGAAGCAGTCCGGCCACGCCCTCGCCCGAGAGCCGAACCCGCTCCGGCGCGGCGGGGCTCGCGAATCGGGAAAGGCGTCCGGTGCGTTCCGTCAGGAGCTCGACCTGGCGGAGGATCGTCTCCGCCGCCTCCGCGACCCGTGCCCCGTCGGGAGGAGTGCCGCGCCCCGCGCTCCGGAGCAGACGCTCGGCGGTCAGCCGGATCGGCGTGAGCGGGTTCTTGATGTCGTGGGCGACCGCGCGAGCCGCCTCGACCCATGCCTCCAGCCGCTCGGCGCGCGTGAAGTCGGTCAGGTCCTCGAGGAGGAGGACGGCGCGAGCGCCGGAGGCGTCCGCCGTCAGGTCGGCGACGACGACCCGCAGGACCGTCTCCCGCCCCTCCCCGTGGAGCGTGACCCGGGCCTCGAAGGGCCTCGGGCTCCGGAGCGCGGCGAGAACGGGGGCGAAACGCGGCACCGGAAGCCTCTCGGCGAGGACCTCTCCGGTCGGAAGGAGCGCGTCGGCGGCGGGGTTCGCGTAGAGGATCCTGCCGGTTTCCTCACGGAAGAGGAGCGCGGCCGGCGTCAGGCTGGCGAGGACGCTCACCGCGGCCTCGCGTTCCCTCTCGAGGAGCTCCGTCCTCTCCCGGACCCGCTCGGACATCGTGCCGAACGCTTCGACGAGCCTCGCGAGGTCCTCCATCTCCGGAGGCCGGATGGGACCCGGAGCCTCGCCGGCCCCGATCCTTTCCGAGGCCGCCACGAGCTCTTCCACGGGCCGCGAGAGCGCGAGCGCGCCGCGGCCGCCGAACGCCAGTGCGCCGAGCGCGACGGCCGCGGCGAGGAGGAATAGCCCTTCGACGGCCGTCCGGCCCGCGGGGTCCTCTCCGAGGACGACGGCGAGCGTCGTCCTTTCCTCCCGCGAGAGGGTCACCGCGGCCTGCGCGACGCGCCGCCCCCCCGGTCGGAGCGGGGCGCGCGTCCGGGCGGCGGAGCTGGCGCCGTCCGCGAGCGTGGCGGCGAGCGCGGACGGGAGACGTTCGGGGGCGAGCCCCGCGGCGACCGGAACGGCGCGCGACGCGGCCGCGAGGCGACCGTCGCGGTAGAGGAGGAGGTCGACTCCGACGACCGACGCCGCCTGGTTCAGGTCGGTCGGCGACGGGCTTCCCGCGACCCGATCCTCCAGGATGCGCCGCCCCTCCCGCAGGAGCTCCAGGGCGTGCCGCTCGGTCGTGCGGGCCGTCGAGCGATCCAGCGCCGTGCGGGCGAGCGCCGCGCCGAGGGCGAGAGGGACGGCGCCGGAGACGAGGAAGGCGAGGGCCAGCCGGCCGCGGAACGTGCCGAAGAGCCGGCTCCCCCGCCGGACGCCCGACCGGGCGAGGCGGGCGCGGGCGAGCGCCGCGAGCTCCCGCCGGAGGAGGACGAAGAGCGCGAACGGGAGCGCGGTCTCGGCGGCGGCGACGGCCGAGACGAGCGTGAAGACCGGAGTCGGGACCTCCACGCCCCACGCGACGAAGCCGGAGCCCGTGCCCCGGACGGACATCCGCCACCGTCGACCCTGAGACTCCTCGGTCATCCAGCCCGCGCCCCCCCGGCGGACCTCGGCCAGCAGGGAACCCGCGAGCTCCGACCGCTCGAGGCGGCCACGGCCGAGCGGCCGGCCCGCGCCGTCGAAATCGATCCTCTCGACCGGCCGGTCCGCGTGGACCGGGTTCCCCAGCTCCCCGACCAGGAGCGGGTCCTCCTCGTCGGCGTCGGGCCACGGGATCCGCGAGAGGACGCCCAGCGTCCCCGGGACGGGGAGCGAGAGGCCGATCGCCGTCCCACGTCCTTCGTCTCCCGGCCGCATCGTCCCGAACGAGGAGAGGACGCGTCCCTGGTCGTCGCGCACGGTCAGGAGGTCTCCGCGCTCCGGGAACTCGCCGTCCCGCCCCCTGAGCCAGAGGGCCCTCGCCAGGTCGCTCATCACGGTCCGGTTCCCGGCCGGAGTCCAGGGAAGGAGGTCGGGACTCGCGATCCTCTCCTCCCATCCCGACGGCCCCTCCTCCTCGAGCCGCTCCCGCTCGAGCATCGACCGGTTCGCCGCCGCGTCGAGGCGGGACTCCGCGCGGGAGAGCCGCCCGAGGGCCGCGCCGGACCCGGTGACGAGCGCGCCCGCTCCGACGAGCAGAGCCACCGCGACGGCCTTCGAGAGGAGGTCCGCGTTCGCGAAGCGCGACGCCGGTCCGGAGAGCCCCGCGCCGAGCAGGATCGCAGCCGAGAGGAGGAGGATCGAGGAGACGGTCGAGGGGGTCGCGAACGCGGACCAGACGACGAGAACGAGCCCGATCGCTCCCGCCGCCGGCTCTTATACACATCTCCGAGCCCACGCGACTAGGCAT
>JAGOBQ010000586.1 GCA_017999215.1 Thermoanaerobaculia bacterium | reverse complement strand
AGGACGCGCGCGCCGACGCCGAGATCGCCGAGCGGCAGGGCGACCTGAGCCGTGCCGCCGAGCTTCGCTACGGCGTCCTGAACCAGCTCGACCGGGACCTCGCGTCCGCCACGGCGAAGCTCGAGGAGCTGCAGAAGGATGGCGGCTTCCTCCGCGAGAAGGTCGAGGAGGAGGACGTCGCCGCCGTCGTCTCCCGCTGGACAGGCATTCCCGTCGCGAAGATGGTCGAAGGGGAGACGCAGAAGCTCCTCGCCATGGAGGAGCGGCTCCGGCTCCGCGTCGTGGGGCAGGACGAGGCCGTCTCGGCCGTCTCGGCCGCGGTCCGGCGCGCCCGCGCCGGTATGAACGACCCGCAGAAGCCGATCGGCTCCTTCCTCTTCCTCGGGCCGACGGGCGTCGGGAAGACCGAGCTCGCCCGCGCCCTTGCCGAGTTCCTCTTCGACGACGAGGCCGCGATGGTGCGGCTCGACATGTCCGAGTACCAGGAGAAGCACACCGTCTCGAGGATGATCGGCGCCCCTCCCGGCTACATCGGGCACGACGAGGGGGGCCAGCTGACCGAGGCGGTTCGGCGGCGGCCCTACTCCGTCGTCCTCTTCGACGAGATCGAGAAGGCGCACCCCGACGTCTGGTCGACGCTCCTCCAGGTCCTCGACGACGGCCGCCTGACCGACGGGAAGGGTCGCGTCGTCGACTTCCGGAACGTCGTCGTCGTGATGACGTCGAACGTCGGGTCGCAGCTCATCCAGGAGCTGCAGGGAGTCGACGAGGAGGAGATGCGGAAGGGGATCGAAGGAGAGCTCCGGCACCGCTTCCGCCCCGAGTTCCTGAACCGGATCGACGACGTCATCGTCTTCCGCCGCCTGACGCTCGAGGAGATCGGGAGGATCGTCGACCTCCAGCTCCGCCGCGTCGCCGCGCTCGTCGCGCCGCGCGGCGTGAAGCTGGACTGGACCGACGCCGCCCGCCGCCTCCTCGCCGAGCGGGCGTTCGACCCGCTCTACGGGGCCCGGCCGCTGAAGCGGAACATCCAGAAGCTGGTCCAGGACCCGCTCGCGCTCAGGATCCTCTCCGGCGACGTTCCGAACGGGTCCACCGTCTCCCTCGACGCCGGCGCCTCGGGCGAGGGCGTCGTCTTCTCCATCGGGAACCCGGCCGCACCCGCGGCCTGACGAAAGGAAGCAGGGAGGAGCCCATGGCCGCCGTTCGCCGTTACGACCCGTTCCGGGAGCTCGCGACGCTCCAGGAGCGGATGAACCGGATCTTCGACGACACCTTCACGAGCGCCTCGCGCCGCGAGGACGAGGGGCTCTCGGCGACCTGGACGCCGCCGGTCGACGTCCTCGAGAAGAGGGACCGGATCGTCCTGACCGCCGAGCTCCCCGGCTTCGCGGAAGACCAGGTCCAGCTCCGCTTCGAGGACGGCGTCCTGACGCTCGAGGGGGAGCGCCGCTTCGAGAAGGAGGTCGACGAGGCCCGCTACCACTGCGTGGAGCGGAGCTACGGCCGCTTCTCCCGCTCCTTCCGCCTCCCCGCGAACGTCGACGAGGAGGGGATCTCCGCCACGTTCGTGAACGGCCTCCTCGTCGTCGAGCTGCCGAAGCGGGAGGAGGTCCGGCCGAAGAGCATCCGGATCCGCGCCGGCAGCCCGCCGGCGATCGACGTGAAGTGAGCGCGGCGGCTCAGGCCGCCGGCCCCGCGGGCCCCGCCTCGTCCTCCTTGAAGAGGTCCGTCGAGATGTAGCGCTCGGACGTCGACGGCACGACGAAGACGATGAGCTTCCCCGCGTTCTCCGGGCGCTTCGCGACGCGGAGCGCCGCACACGCCGCCGCGCCGGAGGAGATCCCGCCGAGGATCCCCTCCTCGCGCGCGAGGCGCCGCGCGTACTCAAAGGCCTCGTCGTTCGTGACGCCGACGATCTCGTCGACGAGCGAGGTGTCGAGGTTCGCGGGGACGAAGCCGGCGCCGATCCCCTGGATCCGGTGCGGCCCGGGCGCGCCACCCGAGAGGACCGGCGAGTGAACCGGCTCGACCGCGACGAGGCGGACGGCCGGCTTCTTCGGCCTCCAGTACCGGCCGACGCCCGTCATCGTCCCCCCGGTGCCGACGCCGGCGACGAAGATGTCCATCGCCCCGTCGGTGTCGTTCCAGAGCTCGACGGCGGTCGTCGCCTCGTGGATCGCGGGATTCGCCGCGTTCTCGAACTGCTGCGGCATCACGCCGTTCTCTCCGAGCTCGGCGAGTCGCTCGTTCGCCCGGGCGATCGCCCCCTTCATCCCTTCCGCGGCGGGCGTCAGGATCAGCTCCGCGCCGAGGAGGCGGAGGACCTTCCGGCGCTCGAGGGAGACCGATTCGGGCATCGTGACGACGAGCCGGTATCCCTTCGCGGCGGCCACGAAGGCGAGCGCGATGCCCGTGTTCCCCGAGGTCGGCTCGACGAGCGTCGTCTTCCCGGGCGCGATCCTCCCCGTCTTCTCGAGTGCCTCGATCATCGCGACGCCGATCCGGTCCTTTACCGAGTTGGCCGGGTTGAAGTACTCCAGCTTCGCGGCGACGACCGCGCCGGGCGCGGCGTCCTTCGCCATCCGGTTCAGCCGGACGAGAGGGGTGTTGCCGATGAGCTTCGTGACGTCGGACGCGATCCGCATGGCGGCCTCCTGGACTCCGGGTTTCCCGGCGTCAGATTTCCCAGTCGATGACGTGGCGGTCGGCGCGGTGCCGGGCGACGAGGTCGCCGACGGTCCACCGCGCGTAGACGGCGAGACGGGCCGCGGCGGCTTCGGATTCGACCGCCTCGACCAGACGTGAAAGGCCCTTTCCCGCCTCCGCCCGGCCGCGGCCGGACAGGGCGCCGAAGGGAGCGAGAACGGAGGAAAGCGGGGATTCGAGCAACCCCTCCCCGGCCCGGTACCCTCCGGTCCGTCCGCGCACGGCAACGAGGAGTCCCGCGCGGACGTAGGGCGCGAGGAGCTGGTGGACCGATTCTCGCGATAGGGCCAGAAGGCCTGCCATTTCGGCGGCGCTCCGGTCGCGTCCCGGGGCCGAACCGATCTCGACCATCGCTTCGATCGCCTTCCTTTGCCTGAGGGTAAGCATCTTGAATTTT
>JAGOBQ010000089.1 GCA_017999215.1 Thermoanaerobaculia bacterium | reverse complement strand
CGTTCCCGAAGGAAGCTCCCGAGCACTTCTTCGCCGGCACGTCGGAGGGTCTCCTCCGCCTGCCGGCCGACGCCCTTCCGGAGACACGATGAAACGAGCCGCGCTCCTCGCCCTCCTCGCCGCGCTTCCGGCCGCCGCCCAGACCGGCCTCCTCGTGCCGACCTCGACGGGCCGCCCCGACGCCCGCGTCCTGACGCTCCGGGAGATGGCCGTCGACGTCGGCGTCGCGCGCGGCTACGCCCGCGTGAACGTCCGGCAGGTCTTCGAGAACCACACCGGCGACGTGCAGGAAGGGACGTGGCGCTTCCGTCTCTCGCCGTCGGGCGCCGTCGGCGACTTCGCCGTCTGGGACGGCCTCGTCCGCATCCCCGGCGTCATCGTCGAGATGAAGCGGGCGCGCGCCATCTACGAGGAGCTCACGACGCGCCGGATCGACCCGGGGCTGCTCCAGCAGGGCGAGGAGGAGGACGCGAGCTCCGGCGGGCCGGGGCGGCCTTCGGGCGGTGCCGTCTTCTCCGTGAAGGTCTCGCCGATCCCCGCCCGGGGAACGAAGCGGCTCGAGCTGCAGTACCAGGAGGAGGTCCCGTGGGCCGGCGGCGTCGGCGAGCTCCTGATCCCGCTCCGGCCGGGCGCCGGCGAGCCGACGGTGGCCGCGAGCCTCGAGGTGAACGTCACGCTCGAGGACGGGACCTTCCTCGAGCCGCCCGCCACGGCGCTCCCTCTCGCGGTCGCGGGCAACGTGGCCCGGTTCCGCGGGAGCGCCGTCCCGCTCGCGAAGGACGTCGTCGTCCGCTTCCGCCCCGCTTCCGCGGCTCCGCTGACGTTCTCGGCCTTCCGCAGCCCCGACGGTCGCCTCCCCGACGGCGTCGCCCTCGCCCCCTGGGAGCGGCTCTCCGACGTCCCGCCCGAGAAGGACGGCTTCTTCCTCCTCGAGCACCGGCCGTCGGCCGCGGCCGGCGCCTCTCCCGCGACCGCGCCGGACCGCGCCCCGCTCCGCGTCGCCGTCCTCTTCGACACCTCGCTCTCGAGCCGCTGGGGGAGCCTCGAGACGGGCTGGGCGTTCCTGACCCGGCTCCTCGACCGGCTCGGGCCCGAGGACCGGTTCGTCCTCGTTCCGTTCGACCGCGAGCCGGCGCCCGACCCGGCGGGCCTCGTCGCGGCGACCGGCGCGGCGAGAGAGGCCGGCCTCGCGTACCTTCGCTCCCGGCCCCTCGGCCCCGGGACCGACGTCGCTTCCGCGCTTCGCGCCGCCGCCGCGCTCGTCCCGTCCGGAAGCGACGCCCGCGTCGTCCTCGTGACGGACGGCGTCGAGGCGCCCGGGGCGCTCGCCGCGGCCGCGGCGGGCCGGCCCCTTTTCACCGTCCTGACCGGCGAGGAGCGGAGGGAGGCCTTCGTCGTCGCTTCGCGCCAGCTCCTCCTCCTCCCGCCCGGCAGCGCGCTCCAGCCGCCGCCCGGCGAGGCGCTCTTCCTCGCTCAGCTCTTCGCGCCGCTCCCGAAGGAGGAGCCGCGAGAGGGTCGCGCGTCGAAGCTTCCCTTTTCGCGGAAGGGCGAGGACCCGCAGCTGCGCGACGTCTACGGCGTGATGACGCAGCCGCCGCTCGCCGGGTCGCTCTCCGGGTGGGTCGGCCGCTACGCCCGCCCCGCGAAGGCGACGCTCGAGCTCGACGGCGCCTCCGTCGAGGCGCGCTTCCCCGAGCGGGCCGTCGAGGCGCGCGACCTGCCGCGCCGCTGGGCGCGCGCGCGGGTCGACGACCTCCTGCGACGGATCGAGCTCGAAGGGGAGAAGCGGGCGTGGGTCGAGGAGATCCTCGAGCTCTCGCGCCGCTACAAGCTCGTCACGCCCTACACCGCCTTCCTCGCGGCGCCGCGCGCGCTCCTCCGGCCGCGGCGCATCCAGCCGGGCGACCCGGTGATCCGCATCGACGCGCTGCCGGGGACGGCCGCGGTTGCCGCGCTCCTGCCGTTCGGCCGGAAGCTGGACCTTCGGCGCCGGCCCGGCTCGAACCTCTGGGAAGGGCGGTTCCTCGTCCCGGACGGGACGAAGGACGGCCCGATGGACGTCCGGATCGTCCTGCGCGACCGGAACGGCGCGACGGCCGTCGAGACGAAGCGGGCCGTCGTCGACGGCACCCCGCCGACCGTGACGCCGCTCCTGCCGGCCTCGGCCGCCGCGGGCTCGCGCGTGCGGCTCGCGGCCCGGGCCGACGCCGACGTCCTCGCGCTCACCGCGCGCGTCGGCGACGGCGCCCCGGTGCCGCTCCGCTGGGACGGCGCCGCGAGGGCGAACGTCGCCGACCTCTTCCTGCCGCAGGGTCTCACCGGTTCCGTCCCGGTCCATTTCGAAGCGATCGACGGCGCGGGGAACCACGGGTTCGCCCGCGCGCAGCTGAGGGTCCGCTGATGCTCGAGCCGCTCCGCCCCCGACGCCCCTTCCTCGTCGCCCTCGCCGTCTCGACGACGCTCGCGGCCGCGACCGGCCGCGCCGCGCTCGACGCCGCCGACGCCCTCCTTCCGTGGACCGAGCTGACCGAGGCCGACGCGCTCGCCTCGACGCTCGTCCGCAAGGCCGTCGTCGACGGCCGCACGGTCCACTACCCGACTCCGACGAGGGAGCTCGCCGTCGAGCTCGAGGCGCGCGCCGCCACGGACGGCCGGGCGGCGGTCGCGGCCCTTCGCCATCTCGCCGAGGCGCGCCGCGAGCTCGGCGACCTTCCCGGCGCCGAGGAGGCGCTCGCGCGGTGGGCCGGAGGGACCGGCGGCGCCGCGTGGGCCGAGGCGGCGCACTGGGGAGCGCTCTACCGCCGCTGGCCGTTCGCGTTCGCCTCCGCGCGCGCCGCGCTCGCTTCCGACGCTCCGGCGGCCACGAAGCGCGCGCTCGCGACGGAGCGGATCGCCTGGGCCGACGAGGACCCCTCGCGCGGCGACCCCCTCGCGCTGCGCGCCGAGCGCGCCGCCCTCTTCCCCGACGACGCCCCGTTCGTCGAGGAGTGGATCCGCGCCCTCGAGAAGACGGGCCGCCTCGACGAGGCCGACGCCGCGCTCCGCGGCGCGAAGGGGCTGCCGGAGGAGACGCGCCTCCTCGTCCTCTCCGACCTGAAGGGAGACCACGGCGACCGGGAGGGGGCGTATTCCGTCCTCGAGGCCTGGGTCGCCGACCCGCATCGCGTCCCGTCGCGACGAGCCCTCGAGGCGTTCTCGCGGCGCGCCGACGCCGTCGCCGCCTCGCGGATGGAGTCGGCCCGCCTCGCGCTCGAGAGCCGTTTCGACCCGCGCGGCCTCACGCTCCTCGCCCGGTGGTTCGAGGGGAAGGGGCGCGCCGACCTCGCGCTCGAGCTCCTCGCCCAGGTCGAGCTGCGCCACGAGGAGGGCTTCGCGCGCCCCGAGCGGATCGTCCTCGCGCGCCTCTACGAGGCGCTCGACGCCGTCCCCGAGGCGTTCCGCAGCAGGCTCGCCGGCGCGGCGGCCGCCTCCGCCGACGAGGCGCCCGCCGACCTCGCCGCCCTCGCCCGCCTCGCCTTCGCCGCCGGCTCCCGCCCGATCGCCTGGGGCGCGCTCAACGACGAGCCGTACCGGTGGGCGGCCCGCGCCGACGTCACCCCCGGCTTCACGACGGCCGGGCTCTCGTTCCTCCTCACCGGCCTCGACCCGCGGAACGCCCAGGCCGAGCTGGAGGCGCAGCGCCTCCCGGAGAAGACTCTCCGCGCCGGCCGGCTCCTCCTCGCCGAGCTCGAAAGGCGAAAGCCGGACCACGCGGCGATCCCGGCCCTCCACGTGACGCTGATGGAGCGGCTCGTCTCCCGCGGCAAGGGATCGGAGGCGCTCGCCCTTCTCCCGCGCGCCGAATCGGGCGACGCCGCGACCCGCGCCGAGGCGCGGCGGGTCGCGCTGCTCGCGATGCGGCAGGCGAAGACCCCTCTCGAGAAGGAGCTGCCGCTCTGGAAGGAGCGGCTCGCCCTCCTCGCTCCCGACGGCAGCGTCCCGGGCGCCGGGGCCGGCGACCACTCCGACGCCGGGGCCTTCGAGCCGATCGACGGCTTCTCCGGTCCGGACGGTGGCGAAGACGCCCCGCGGAAGGAGCGCCTCGCGACCGCCCCGCGCGACGACGCTTACGATCGCGTCCTGACGGAGGCGCTCTCCCGCCTCGACGACCGGGACCGGTCTCACCGCGCGAGCGTCTCGCTCCTCCTCGGCGAGATGGACCGCCTCCCGGGCGCCGAGAGGGTCTGGCTGAGGGCCGTCGACCGACTCTCCGGCTGGAAGCTCGACGACGAGCTCGAGCCGCGGTACCGGAAGGCGATCGCCGCGTTCGAGGGACCCGAGTGGTGGAAGCGGTTCGCCCGCTGGTACGCACGCCGGCAGAAGGCGGCCGAGCTGAAGGCGCTCGGAGAGGAGCTGGCGGCGAGCTTCCGGGCCTCGGAGGTCTTCGCCCGCGACCCGATGCTGAACGACGCCCTCGTGGCGCTCGAGGAGCAGCCGAACCCCTTCGTCACCTTCTCCGACTTCCTGGCGCTGCGCACGCTCCAGCGTTTCCCGGCGAGCCCCGCCGCGCTCGACCGCGCCGAGGCGCGCCTCCTGACGCGCGCCTCCTTCGACGACCTCCTCGCCCGAAAGCCCGGAGCGACGAAGAACCGGGCCGTCGTCGACGCCGCCCTCCTCGCGACGCGCCGCGACGCCGTCCTCTTCGCCGACGATTCCCGCCGGAGCCGCTTCCTCGACGCTCTCGTGAAGAAGGGCGAGCTCGAGGCGTTCCTCCGCCGCCTCGAGGAAGTCCCCGGGAAGACCCCCGTCGAGAACGTCCTCCTCCTGGACGGCTGGGCGCGCCTCTCGCGCTTCGAGCGCGCGGTCCCGTTCGCCGAAGCGCTCTGCGAGGCCTACCCGGGAAGCGCGACGCACGCCGCCCCGGCGATCGCTCTCGAGCGGTCTCTTTCGGCTTTTTCGCCAGATCGCGCGGCCGCCGCCGGGCGGATTGCGGCCCGGGCCGCGGCCGCCGCGCCCGACCCCTCCCCGTTCCTCACGCCGATCGGCGAGATGTGGCAGGACCTCGAACGTCCGGAGCCCGCGGGCGAGGCGTTCCGCGGAGTCCTCGCCGCCTCCCCGAGGAACCCCGACACGATCCTCGAGGTCGCGACCGCGTTCTGGGACTACGGCCGCTTCGCCGAGGCGTGGCAGGTCCTCGACGAAGGGCGGAAGCGGCTCGACCGCCCCGCGCTCCACGCGTTCGAGGCGGGCGTCCTGAAGGAAGAGCTCCGCGACCGCGACGGCGCGCTCGCGGAGTACCTCGCGGCGCTCTCCGGAGAGTGGGACTCCGGCGGCCGCGCCCGAAGGCGCCTCGCGCGCCTCGCCGGACGGCCCGTCGTCCGGGACCTCCTCCTCGCGCGAATCGACCGGCTCGCTCCCGGAAACGCCGGGGACGAGACCGCCCTCGCGTCGTACCTCCCGCTCGCGACGCTCTCCCCGGCGGAGACGTCGGAGTGGGACGACTGGATCGACCTGCCGCGCGACCCCGTCGGCCGGGCCGATCGCGCGGCGAAGCGCGAGACGGCACGCCCCGCCGAGGAGACGGGCGCGGCCGCCGTCGGCACCGCGATCTGGCGGAAGGCCCGGGAGATGGCGCCGCGCGCCACCTCCCCGCAGCTTCTCGCCGCGCTCCGGACCTGGTCGTCGAACGTCGCCGACGCCCGATGGGCCGGCCCGGAGGGAGCGACGACGCTCGAGGGGCTCCTCCTCGAGCGCGAGGCCGCGCTCCTCCCGAGCGAGGAGGCGCGGATCCCGAAGGAAGCCACCCGGATCGACTGGCTCCTCGCCCGCGGCCGCGCCGAAGAGGCGACGGCCGCCTGGGCGAAGCTCCTCCCGCGCGTCGAGGCTCTCCCCGACGGCGCGACGAAGATCCGCGCCCTCGCCACGCGCGCCCGCTTCCTGGAGGCCGCCGGAGGGGATGCGGCCGGCGCCTTCCGCGACGCCGTCCGGCGCTTCCCCTGGTCACTCGGCCTCGTCGAGGACCAGGTCGCCTACTGTCTCCGCTCGGGGCGCGACGCCGAGGGGCTCGACGCCCTCGAATCGGCCGCCGGTCGCGCCGCGGCCGGACATCGAGAGCCGCTCACGCGGCGGCTCGTCGGCGCCTCGCTCGAGAGGAAGGACCTTCCACGCGCCCGTCGCGCCGCGGAGCGCCTCCTCGCGTTCGACCTTCCGCCCTCCGCGCGCGTCGACGCCCTCGCGCTCTCAGCCCGCCTCGCGTTCCGCGAAGGGGCGAACGTCGATCCGTTCGCCCTCGCGACGACCGAGGCGCCGAAGCTGCCGGAGGCGCTCCGGCCCGACCTCTGGGCCGCGCTCGCCGCGGCCGCGCGCGACGAAGGACGGCTCGCGACCGGCGTCGACCTCTACGTCGAGGCGCTCAATCGGCGCACCGACCGCTCCTGGCTCGAGGCGGCCAGCCGCCTCGCCGTCCGCGCCGGAAAGTCCGACGACCTCCTCGCGTTCTTCCGCAAGCAGCGCCAGCGGAGCCCGCGCGACGTCCGCTGGGCCGTCGCCGTCCGCGAGGTCCTGACGTTCCGCGGCGACCTCGACGGCGCCGTCGCCGCCGCCCGCGAGGCGATCGCCATCGCCCCCGAACGGGAAGAGCTCTACGCCGAAGCCGTCGCGCTCCTCGAGCGCCAGGGGCGCTTCCGCGACGCGGCCGACGTCCTCGCCGGCAGGGCGAAGAGCCGCCCCGCCGACGAGGGGATCGCCTCGTCGCGCGCGGCGCTCCACGTCCGGGCCGGCGACGTCCCCGGGGCGCTCGCCGTCGAGCGGGCCGCGATCGCCGCCGTCCGCACGGCGGGCGGCGAGGAGGGCGACACGCTCGCCGCGCGGCAGACGGTCCGTGCGGCCCGACGCTTCCTCCGGCTCGGCCGCGCGAACGCGGCCTGGGAGCTCGCCGCGCCGGGGGGCGACCCGGCCCGCTGCGGCGAGGTGCCGCTCGGGCACGCCGAGAGGACCGAGATCGCCCTCCGCGCCGGCGCGTTCCCGAAGCTCTTCGCGCGCTTCGCCTCCGACGACGCGTTCCTCGAGGAGAGCGCGTGGGCCTTCTCCCGCAACGCGCTCCCCGAGCAGCGGGAGGCGGCCGAGAAGGAGATCCTCGCGCGCGTCTTCCTCGACGGGGGCCGCGTCGACGAGCGCGCCCTCACGCGCCTCCACGCCTGGGCGGAGTCGGCGGGGATCCGTCGCCTGAACGAGGCGCTCTCGCGGAGGCTGCTCGCGGCGGTCTCGCCGGCGAAGGCGTTCTGGGGAGCGGACCCGCCGGCCGACTTCGTCGCGAGCCTCGACCCGATCGAGCGATACACGACGAAGGACGGCGCGTCCCGCCTCCGCCTCGTCCGCTCCGACTTCCACGCCGACTGGATCCGTCACCTCGTCGCGCGCGACGACCTCGCGTCGCTCCGCCCGGCGCTCGCGCCTCTCGTCGACGAGCTGCACGCGAAGGTGACCGGTCCGGCGCCCGTCACGAAGGCGCTCCCCTGGGCCGGCGCGTTCCCCGTCGACGCGTTCGCTCGCCTCGCCGCGCTCCCCGAGAACTCCACGTGGAGGAAGGCGGTCGAGACCTGGCTCTCCTCGTACGGAGCGCACCAGCGCTTCCTTGCGGCCACGGGACGTTCCTTCGACGAGAAGACGCTCCTCCCGCTCCTGACGGACGGTGCCCGCCGGGCCTGGTTCGTCCGCGGCGGGCCGCCGACAACCCCAGGCCCGGATGAGGCGAGCGCGCGGACCGCGCGCAATGCCGCCGTCGACCGCGCCGCCGACGCGCTCTGGCAGCTCGTCTCGGGCGACCCGGCCGCCGCCGCGAGCGCCGACGTCGCGAGGCTGCGCGGCCCCCGCACCGTCGGCGAGCTCCTCGGGAAGGACCCGCGCTTCGTCTGGAGCGAGCTCGCCCCGAAGCCGGGCGACCGCGGCGACGACCTCGTCACGGGCTCCGGCGTCGACACGGGCCGTGTCCCCGCCCGAATCTGGGGCACGGCCCCCGCGGCGCCCTGGTTCGTCCTCGAGAGCCTCGCCCGCCTCCGCGAGCGGGGCGCGGACGCTCCCCTCGTCCCGCTCGAGTCCGCGTCGCGCGGCGGCGAGGCCCTCCGCGCCGCCGCGGCCGTGCGAACCGCCCAGGCCCTCGGCGACCTCCCACTCGCGCTCTCCCTCGACGAGGCCTGGTTCACCGACCTCTCGCGGGCCGAGCGGTTCGACCGCCGCCTCCGGCTCCTCGTCGCCGCGGGAGGCGCCGCCGGGAAGTCCCGGGCCGACGCCCTCCTTCGCAAAGAGGTCCGCAACCGGCAGGCGAAGGCCTCCGAGCCCCTCTTCCGCGCCTGGGAGAGGAGCGCCGCCGCGCTCGGCCTGACGCCTCCGCTCGCCAACCTCGACCCGTCCGTTCCGGTCGACTCCGGCCTCCTCGCGCTCCTCTGCGACCGGGATGGACCCGCCGCCGTCGCTTCGCTGAAACCCGCGGACGTCGCGGAGTACCGCGGGAGCCTCGGCGGCCGCTGGAGCGGGCGCGTCGAGTCGCTCTCCTCCGACCGGCTCGACTACTTCCTCCGCGAGGTCTGGGTGAACGACGGCGCGCCCTTCCCGCTCCACGCCGCCTCGAGGCTCGACGAGCCGCTGCGGGCCGCCGCGCCGCTCCTCGCCCGCCTCGACGCGCCGCATCGAGCGGAGGGGCTCCTGGCCGTCCGCGCGCTGCCGGACAGCGGCCGGATGGAGTCGCTCGCGAAGAGAGCCGGCCTCCGCGGCTCGGACCTCGACCTCCTCCTCCTCGACGCGGACCTTCGGCGCGGCGACGACGCCTCGGCAATCGCGCGCCTCACGGCGCTCCTGGAGGACCCTTCCGCGTTCGTTTCTTCACCGTCGTGGGAGGGGCCGGACTTCGACTCGGCGCCCTCCTTCAACGAGGCGCCGCCGCGCGGCGAGACGGCCTCGCCCCTTCTGCGGGCCTTCCGCCGGATCCGGGACGCCGGCCGGGCCGACGTGATCCGGCAGGCCACTGCGCTCCTCTCCCCGAAAGTCGACGAGCGGCTCGCCGCCTCGGCCGCGCCCGCGGCGGTCTGGGAGCTCGCGTTCGAGCTGACGCCGGCCAGCGGCCGCACCGCGCGCCTCGAGGAGCTCGAGCGCAGCTGGGCGCGGGGCGAGTGGGGCGACCGGAGCGAGCTCGTCTCCGTCGTCGCCCTCCTCGCGGCAGTCGACCGCCCGGCGGCGATCCGGTGGTTCCGCCGCCTCCCCGATCCGGCGTACTTCTCGGAGGTCCGCGATCGATCCGACCTCCTCGTCGCGCTGCACGACGCGAACGGCGCGCGCGGCGAGTGGGTCGCCGCGCGCGCCCGCCTCTCTCCCACCGAGGAGCAGGAGCTGGCCGCCTTCGCCGCGTGGCGCGCTCTCGGCGGCGGAGCCGCCTCCGCCCCGGCGTGGTGGACCGCGGCGCGCGCGGTCTGGGAGAAGGACCCCGCCGCCCTCTCCGCGTGGGGAGGCGACCTCGCGCGGCACCTCGTCGACCACCCGTACGACCGCCACTCCGCGCGCGTCGTCACCCGCAGCCTCGCGCCCGCCCCGGCCCGCTTCGTCGCCCCGGCGACGCTCGCGTCCGGCGGGGCCGACGAGGCCGCCGCCGGCTGGCGCGTGGCTCGTGCCGAGCTCTCGCGCGGCGCCCGCGCGGCCCGCGCGGCGCTCCGCTCCACCTGGTTCGACGCCGACGAGCTGCGCGGCCGCGCGCATCCAGGGACGGAGGTTGACGGGCTCCTTGCGGACCTCGCCCGGATCGGGGCCGCCACGGGCGAGGAAGGGCTCGCCGAGCGCGCCCTCTCGGCCCTGGAGGACCGGCGGTCTCCCTCGGTCAACGCCCTTCGATCCGAGCTCGAAATCCTGCGGCTCGCAGCAGCGCCGAGACCCGAACCCTTCCTCGGCGGAAGCGGTCGCCCCGTCGTCCGCCTCCTTCCCAAGGACCTGACCTGGGACCTCTACGCCCGGGTCCTGAACGCGGAGGACGTCCCGTGAAGCCGACCCCGTTCCTCGTCCCGCTCCTCCTTTCGCTCCCGCTCGTCGCGGCCGAGCCGCTCCTTCCGCTGCCGGAGGCGCCCGTCGTCGTCGTCTCAACCGAACCGGCCGCTCTCGACCGCGCCCTCGCCGGAGGGATCCGGCGGGCCCTCTCGGGGACGCTCCCGGAAGACGACCCGGTGGCGAGAGGTCTTAGGCAGACACGCGTCGGCGGCAAGCTCGACGACCAGCGCGCCCTCCTCGCGGCCGACCTCCCCCTCTCGTGGACCGAGATCGCCGCAACGAAGCCGACGGCCCTCGGCCTCGCGCTCCTCTCGGCGGGCGACCTTGAGGCGGTCCTCGCCATCCGGACGCCGCTCGCCCAGCTCCCCTTCGTACTCCCCGCCGGGGAGCCACGGAGTCGCAACGGCGTGCCGTACGCGTTCGTCGCGCGCGGCGCGGGCGACGAGCGGACGCTCGACAGGCGAATGGGCCTCGCCTGGGCGCGCCTCGACGGGACGCTGATCGTCGCGACGAGCGAACGGGCCCTCCACCTCGCGCTCGACCGCGCGGCCGCGGGGCAGGGCTTCGGTGCGTTCCTGCCGGGCCTCGTCTCCGCGCGCCTCGACCTCGCCGCCCTCCGCGCCGACCGCTACTTCCGCCGCGAGTTCCTCTTCGCGGAAGGGGTCCGAATCTCCGACCGCGGCATCCTCCTCTGCGCCCTGCGCGCGGAAGAGGGGCGGATCGTCGAGGTGCGTGAGGGAGAGAGCGGCTCCGCGCCTGCCGCCGTGCGCTGGAGCCTCGACGGCCGGAACGTCGCCGCGGCCGGCTGGGAGGCGGACGGAACGCGTTTCCCCGAGGCGCTCCGCCGCGGACTCCTCGAGCCGCTCCCCGCGCCGTCCGAGCGGCCCCGCCTCGCGCGCCGCCCGCTCCCCGATCCCGACGCCGCCGAGGGCGAGCGCTACCTCGTCGACCTGACCCGACCGGTCCCGCCCGAAGGCGAGGGGGACGCCGCGGAGCTCCCCCGCTGGGCCGCGCTCTTCGGGGAGCTGAAGCTCGAAGGCTGGGGCTGGGAGGTCGGCGCCGACGGCGCGCGCCGCCTCCTCGCGCGCATCCCGAAGGAGCGGGAGGCGGCGTTCCTCGGCCTCGCGCGCGAGACGCTCGCACGGCGCGCCGGC
>JAGOBQ010000088.1 GCA_017999215.1 Thermoanaerobaculia bacterium | reverse complement strand
AAGTTGGTCGCGACGGTCGTCTTTCCGGCGCCGCCCTTCCCGGAGGAGACGGGAATAATCCTGTTCGGGACCGGGCTCCGGGAGACTAGCACGCCGCGCGCGCCGATTAGAATCGCGGAATGAGTGACAGCGCCACGCCCGTCCTGCCGATCGAGGCGATCGGGGAGGAGTTCCGGTCCGGGACCAAAGCCTACGGGAAGCCGGGGCCGATCGAGGGCGTCGCGGTCCACCGCCTCCCCCGTTTCGTGGACGACCGGGGCTTCTTCCAGGAGATCTACCGGGCGAAGGCGGACCACGCCGGAAGCGAGGCCCTCGCGGCCTTCTTCCGGGACGTCCCGGTCGCGCAGCTCAACTACACCATCGTGAACGCGGAGAACCACGTCAAGGGGCTCCACTACCACCTGAAGCAGCAGGACGTCTGGTTCTGCCCGCACCCCTCGAAGGCGAAGTTCGTCCTCTTCGACGTCCGAAAGGCCTCGCCGACCTACCTCCGGACGCAGGTGGTCGTCGCGGGCGACGGCCAGGACCTCCTCGTGAGGATCCCGGAAGGAGTGGCCCACGGCTACCGTCCGCTGACGAACCCGTGCGCGCTCTTCTACCTCGTCACCCGGACGTTCGACGTGAACGACCCCGACGAGTTCCGGATCCCCTGGGACCACCCGGCCGTCCGGGACCTCTGGGAAGTTCCGAACGGCTGATGTACCTTTCGCGCCCCGGCGCGTCCGGGAGGCAGGAGACACGATGGAACGGTTGAACCTCGTCCTGACGATCCCCCACGGCTCCGTCATCGCGACGAGCCTCGGCGTGGAGGGGCTCGCCCACCACCTCTCTCCGGGGTCGGGCCGGCACTTCCACGGGCGGGGGATCTACGTCGACCTGGCGCTCGGAAACGACGGCGCGGCGTTTTCCTTCCTCGAGGAGGGAGGGTGGAGGGACACGGCCGGAGACACCGCTCGCGCGATCCAGGAGGTCCGCTCCGGCAAGAGGACGAAGACGGCGCTCTCCTCGAACGCCTTCACGATCACCCCGATCGAGGCGTACACCCGGGTCCTGCTCGTGAAGACCGGCGGCCAGGCGCTCACGATGGGTCCGGTCTCGGACGTCGCGCGGTTCGGCCCGGCCCCCTGCCGCGACAGCATGGCTCCGGCCGAGGTCGCGCAGGCGATCGGCGCGGCCGAGCCGGCCCGGCGCGAGCCGCGGCTCTACGCCATCTTCGCGCCGCTCGAGCTCCTCGTCCTCTCGAACCTGACGCCGGTGGAGTACGCCTGGTACGCCACACATCGGCCCGGCAAGGTCTTCCGGCAGGTCTGCTTCGCGGAGCTCCGGACCGACCAGCCGCAGCTGGCCGCTTCGAGCCGGTACGACAACGCCCGCAAGGAGATCCGCGAGAACCCGAAGAAGAAGACGAAGACCGTGGCCGTCCAGGACCTCCTGAACGCCATCTCCTTCGAGGAGTGGGTCGGGTACGGAGACGCGACGGCCGGGGGGCTCTACTTCGGCGACCGCGACCGGCTCACGCGGACGGCGTTTCCCGTCGAGATCCCCCACGCCTGGGAGAAGGCCGACTAGGCCGGCCGAACGGAAGCGCCGGAGCAGGGCCCCGGCGCTTCCGTCACCTCTTCTCCCGGACGGTCAGGACCGGGACGGGCGAGAGCCGGAGGACCCTCTCGGCGGTCGAGCCGAGGAGGAGCTTCTCGAGGGCCGACCGGCCGTGGGTTCCGAGGACGATCATCGACGCCTTCTGGCGCGCCGCGGTGTCGACGATCGTGTCGGACGGGCGGCCCCAGCGGATCTCCGCCGTCGTCGCCACGCCCCGCTTCTCGGCGGCGCGCACCTCGCGATCGAGCTTGACGCGCGCGGCCTCCTCCCACTCCCTCCGGACCTCGACGTCGGGGTAGGGGAGCGCGGCGGCGACATCGAGCGCCTGGACCGGCTCGAGGAGCACGTGCACGAGGTGCAGCTTCGCGCCCGAGAGCTGCGCGAGCGAAACGGCGTGAGCGAGGGCGCGGGCGGCGCAGACCGAGAAGTCGGTGCCGACGACGATGCTCTTCAGGCGAGCGGCGTTCTCACGGACGGCCATCGTTCACCTCCAGGGGGCTCTCCTCGGAAGTCTGGGCCGGAGCGGCGCGCTCTTCAAGTGGCGCCCCCGGCCCGGTGTCCTCTCCGCGAGCGACGTTCGCGGAGCCCGCGGACGGCGTCCTCGATCTCGGCGGCCGTCGGCGCGAGCGTCCGGGCGGGACGCTTCTCGCGGTGGAAGACGACCTCTCCGTCGACCCGCGTCTCCACGACGTTGCTCCGGTCGAACGAGAAGACGACGGGCCCGTAGGGGTCGTCGCGCCAGGAGGTCGGGAGGGCGAACCCGGCCGCCGGGTCGAGGAGGACGAGGTCGGCGCGCTTGCCGACCTCGATCGTCCCGCAGACGCCGCCGAGCCCGAGAGCCGCGGCCCCCTCGGCCGTCGCCATCCGGACGACCTGCCAGGCGCTGAGCGCGCCCGGCCCCGCGGCGATCTTCTGCAGGAGCGCCGCGTGCCGCATCTCGGAGAAGACGTCGAGCCGGTCGTTGCACGGGGCGCCGTCGGCGCCGAGCGTGACGCGGATGCCGCGCGCGAGGTAGTCGGGGACCGGGCAGATCCCGGAGGCGAGCTTCAGGTTCGAGGAGGGGCAGTGCGCGACGGCCGTGCCGTCGGCGAGGAGGAGGCGGCGCTCCTCCTCGCTCGTGTGGATGACGTGCGCGAGGACGGTCCCGCGCCCGCCGATCCCCATCTCCCGCAGGTGCTCGATGTTCGCGCGGCCGCTCCGCTCGCGCACGAGCGCCACTTCGTCGAGGTTCTCGGAGGCGTGCGTGTGGACGAGGACGCCCTGCGCCTTCGCCCGGGAGGCCGCCTCGACGAGGATCCGGTCCGTGCACGACACGGCGAAGCGAGGGCACCAGGCGAACCGGAGCCGGCCGTTCGCCGCGCCGTGCCACCTGGCGAGGAGGCGCTCCCCCTCCTCGAGCGCCTCGGAGGTCTCGGCGAAGAGCTCCGGCGGGTTCATGGCGGCGTCGTCCATCAGGGCGTTGCCGCTCGTCACCCGGAGGCCCGAGGCCTCCGCGGCCCGGAAGACGGCGTCGGTGTGCCGGACCGTCCCCATGTCGAGGATCGCGGTCGTCCCCCCCGCGGCGAGCTCGGCGAGGCCGAGGCGCGCGGAGAGGAAGAGCGTCTCCTTGTCGTGCGCCGCTTCGCCCGGCCAGACGTGCGTCTTCAGCCAGGGGAGGAGGGGGAGGTCGTCGGGGCCGTTCCGGAGCAGCGTCTGGCAGAGGTGGACGTGAGTCTGGACGAAGCCGGGGAAGAGCCAGAGCCCCTCGGCGTCGACTCTCTCGAGGGCGTCGCCGCGGGCGGCGGCGGTCGCGGCGGCGGCGCGGGCCTCCGAGCCGAGGGCGCGGATGACGCCGTCCTCCGCCCACACCGCGCCGCGCGGGTGGAGGTCGTCGGCCGAGCGCATCCCGGCGACGAGGGCGTTCTCGATCAGAAGAGCGCGCATCCGGCGGAGTATCGGCCCGCGGAGGGCTCGCGTCGAGCGGAGGGACGAAACGGTCCGGCCCGCCTCAGGGCGCGGGCGGTGGAGGCGGGCAGGGAGTGTCGGGGAGGTCGGCCGCCGGCGCGCCGGCGAGGCCGAGGGCCGCGGCGATCGGCACCTGCGACGCGAGGACGAGGGCGACGAGCTCGGGGAGCGGGAGCCCCCACTCCTCGGCGCCGCGCCTCACGTATTCGCGGTCGACCTTCGCGGCGAACGCCTTCTCCTTCAGCCGCTTCATCACGGACTCGACCGGGACGTCGGCGATCTTCTTCGACGGCCTCACGAGCGCGCAGGCGCCGACGAAGCCGGTCAGCTCGTCTGCGGCGAGGATCGCCTTCTCCATCGGCGTCTCGCGAGGGATCCCGGTGTAGAACGCGTGCCCGCCGACGGCCTTGATCAGCTCCTCCGGCCAGCTCCGTTGCCGGAGGATCTCCATCCCGCGGAAGACGTGGTCCGCCTCGGTCGGGTACTTCTCGTAGTCGAAGTCGTGAAGGAGCCCGACGAGCCCCCAGAGCTCGACCTCCGACTCGTCCGTCACGCCGGCGGAGCGGGCGAGCGCGCGCATCGCGGCCTCGACGGCGAAGGCGTGGCGGCGGAGAGCCTGCGAGGCGGTGAACTCGGTCAGGAGGGCCCAGGCATTCTCGCGGGTCGGTGCGGTCATGGAGCGGAGTATCCCGCGTCTCCGTCGGCCCTATAAAAACAGAGTGTTTACTCTGCTTCGGTAGTTTTGAGGGTTCTCGTCGGGCGTTCAGGGATTTCTCTTGACGAAATGTCCAGGATGGCGGAGATTCCGCGCCATTCTGGAATCGGGCTCGAAGGAAAGGGGAGACGCGATGGCGACGAAGGCGGCCGACATCCTGAAGACGTGCGACAAGGAGGGGGTGCGGTTCCTGCGCCTCCAGTTCACCGACATCCTCGGGATCATCAAGAACGTCGAGGTCCCCCGCTCGCAGTTCGAGAAGGCGCTCGACGGGGAGATCCAGTTCGACGGCTCGTCGATCGAGGGGTTCACCCGGATCGAGGAGTCGGACATGGGGCTCGTCCCCGACCTCGAGACGTTCCGGATCTTCCCCTGGTCGCACACGAACGGGAAGGTCGCGCGTCTCGTCTGCGACATCATCACCCCGGACGGAAAGGCCTTCGCCGGGTGCCCCCGCCAGACGCTGAAGCGGCAGCGGGAGAAGGCGAAGGAGCTCGGCTTCTCGCTCATGACGGGGCCCGAGGCGGAGTTCTTCCTCTTCCGCCGCGACGCCTCGGGGGACCCGGTCGTCGACACGCACGATTCGGGCGGCTACTTCGACCTCACTCCCGTCGACCGGGGCGAGGACGCGCGGCGGGACATCGTCGTCGCTCTCGAGGCGATGGGCTTCGAGGTGGAGGCGGCCCACCACGAGGTCGCGCCAGGGCAGCACGAGATCGACTTCAAGTACGGCGACGCGGTCCTGACGGCGGACAACGTCACCACGTTCAAGCTCATCGTCAAGAAGGTCGCGATGGACCACGGCCTTCACGCGACCTTCATGCCGAAGCCGATCTTCGGCGTGAACGGCTCGGGGATGCACGTCCACCAGTCGCTCATGACGGGCTCGGGCGCCGGGATGAAGAACGCCTTCTTCGACGCGAAGGCCCCGTACCAGCTCTCGAAGACGGCCCTGTACTACATCGGCGGCGTCCTGAAGCACGCGAAGGCGATCGCCGCGGTGACGAACCCTCTCGTCAACTCCTACAAGCGGCTCGTGCCGGGCTACGAGGCGCCGGTGAACGTCGCCTGGTCGGAGAAGAACCGCTCGCCGATGGTCCGCATCCCCGCGCGGCGCGGCATGGGGACGCGCTGCGAGGTCCGGATGCCCGACCCGGCCTGCAACCCCTACCTCGCCTTCGCGGTGATGCTCGCGGCCGGGCTCGACGGCATCAAGAACAGGATCGAAGCCGGCGAGCCGGTGAACGAGAACATCTTCGAGATGTCGGAGCGCGAGAAGCGGCGACGGAAGATCGAGCAGCTCCCGGCGAACCTCTCGGAGGCGCTCGACTTCCTCGAGAAGGACGACGTCGTCAAGAACGCCCTCGGCGAGCACATCCACCAGCACTTCGTCGAAGCCAAGCGGGCCGAGTGGGCGACCTACATCTCCCGCGTCCACCCCTGGGAGGTGGAGGAGTACCTGCAGGCCTACTGAAGCGGACGGGGGGCGCCCGGACCGCCGGGCTTCCCCCGTGCCCCCTTCCGCGCGGCAAGGTAGCCCGCTGCGTGCGTACGGGCGGGATGGAGGGAACCTGGACCGCCCGGCGAGCCGACCTCAGCCCCTCCCGTCCTCCTCGTCGTCCAGCTCGTCGAACGCATCCTCGACGAGCGCGAACGGGACCCGGGCGGCCTCGCGGCCAGCAGCGTCGCGGAGAACGACCGGCTCGTCCTCGTCCGCGGAAGGCGAGGTGAGGGCGGATGCGGCCAGCTCGCGCGCGAGGACGGCGTCGACTCCCGTCTCGTCGACGATCTTCGCCGCGAGGATCTCGAGGAGGCGGGCGCGCGCGCGGGACGAGGCTTCGGTCATCTTTCGGCTCCACGGCGACCATCGGCCGCCGCGGCCGGCGTGTCAACCGGGAAGGCTGGAGTCCGACTGCGACGCGGGTGACGCTCTGCTACCGTCCGCGCCATGTACGGAAGCGGATCGACCCTCCTGTCGTTCTTCTCGTCGGTCGCGCGGCAGCTCCCGACGATCGCGGTCGTGGTCGTCGGCCTCGTCGTCGTCCTCGGAAGAAGGTCGAGCCACCCCAGGGCGACGAACCTCGCCACGCTGGGCCTCGTCGTCCTCCTTCTGTCCGGGCTCGGGAGCGCGGCGTTCTACGCCCTGGCGCCGTCTCTCGGCTGGAGCGCGGGCAGGATGGCGGCGGTCTTCACCGCGTCGGGGCTGGCCTTCTCGCTGTTCCACTCCTTCGGGTTGGGCCTTCTCGTGGCGGCGGTCGTCGCGGATCGCGCCCCGCGCTGAGCGGAAACGGCCGCCGGGAGGATCGGACTCCCGGCGGCCCGCGGGAGGTCAGGGAAGGACCGGGTAGTCGCGCGCCGCGATGGACGTGCCGTCGCCCGAGCGGTTGTCGACCGCGATGACGAACGGGAAGACGGGGATCTCCGCGTGGAACGCGAGCATCGCCCCCTCGGTCGGGACGCCCGCGGCGCCGACCTCGCGGAAGACGTCGTTCACCTGGAGCCAGGCGCCCGGTGCGAGCGTTCGCGTGAAGCTGCCGAGCTCCGTGCCGTCGCCGTCGTAGAGCCAGAAGACGGCCTCGACGGGCGCGTCGTGGGGGTTGAAGGCGCCCGCGTTGACCCGGAAGGCGCCCGCGAGGTCGTGCCGCGCGCCCGACAGGCCGTGGAAGAGGGCGTCCGTGCGGGCCTCGTCGCGACGGAGGACCGGGACGCGCGTCCCGTTGCCCGGGCTCTCGGGGTTCACCGTCACGACCCGGGCCGAGAAGTGCATCGGCCCGCCCCCCGGGTCGAACGAGAGCTGGACGGCCCCCGCGACGTCCCGCTGGCCGAGGCCGCTCAGGAGGACGTCGGAAAGGTGCCGCGTCTGCTTCGCGCCGACGCGGAGGACGACGGGCGTGGTCGGCTGCCCGTCGCGCCAGAGCCGCAGCGTGAACATCCGCTCGGCGGGGGTCGGGTTGTAGACCCAGAGGTCGGTCTCGAAACGCTCGCCCTTCGCGCCGCGAGCGGAGGCGGCCGTCGGGAGGAAGACGTCCTGCTCCTCGACGGAGCGGCGAAGGACGACGTCGTCGACGAAGATCGGGTAGGGCTCGTCTCCCGCGGCGCGGGCGACGACGACGACGAGCGCGCTGACGGCCTCCTGCGGCGCCGGGATCCGCCGCTTCTCCTTCACCTGCCATCCGGCGGGCTCGGTGTAGGAGAAGTCGAGCGACGGGGCGCCGCGGAGCGACGGCCCCTGGCAGTTCGGAAGGGCGTGCCACCGCAGGCGGACGGAGACGCCTCCGGAATGTCCCGGCCACTCGGGGAGGCGAACGGCCGCTCCGAGGTCGTAGAGGCGGAAGCCCTCGACAGCGACGCACTGGAGCATCGCGTCGCTTCCTTCGGGACGGCTCGGAAGGGTGATGCGGGCCGAGCCGGGCGTCGCGGCCCCTCCGGCGCTGTACGACACGACGTCGATTCGCGACCAGCTGGAGACTCCGTCGCGGAACGCGCCGTTCGCGACGAGGTTCTCGGCTCCCGCCGCGGACGCCGGGAGAGCGGCGGCGACGAGGGCGGCGAGGAGGGCGGCGAAGGCGTGGCGGAAGGCAGCGCTGGGTCTCATGGCAGGAAGCTCTCCGTGGGCTCGAGGAACGTCGGGTCGCCCGAGCGGTTGTCGATGGAGATGAGGAAGGGGAAGACGGGGGCTTCGGACTGGAACGTCACGAAGGAGGCCGGGGTCGCCGGCCCGAGACCGGCCCGGGAGAAGAGGTCGTCGATCTGGGCCCATTCGCGGCCGGCGATCGATCGGGAGACCGTGTTCCTCACGTCACCGTCCTCTTCGTGGACCGAGAAGCCGACGAAGATGGGAGTGTCCGACGGGTTGTAGACGCCGGCGTTCACTCGGGTCCCGCCCGCGCCGGCCCGGCCGTCCGTCAGGCCGAAGAACGTCGCGGAGTTCCGGGCCCCGGAGATCGGAAGGACCGGCAGGGCCATCCCGTTGCCGGGCCGCTCCGCGTGGACGGTCGCCGCCCGCGCCGACACGACGATCGGACCGGGAGTCGCCTCGTAGGTCACCTCGATCGCGCCGGCGCCGTTCCGCTTCCCGAAGACGTCGAGCAGGACGTCGGCGAAGGCGCGCGTCTCCCGCGGCGCGAGGAGGAGACTGACCGCGGAGGTCGCGCAGGGAGCGCTCGACGCGCAGCGAAGCGCGACGTCGACGCGCCGCGTGAAGAGAGCCGGGTTGGTCACGACGAGAGTCGTCTGGAATCGCTCACCGTTCGCCCCGTCCACCGAGGCCGCGGTCGGGACCGTCAGCTTCACGAACCGCGAAGAAGGAGAGAGCGCCACGTCGTCGAGGAACGCGGAGAAGGCCGACCCCGAGCCGGAAGACCAGGGGACGATCAGGAGCGAAGCGCTTGCCGCGCCGGCCGGCGCGCGAAGCCTCTCGAGACTCCGGCGGGTCCAGGCGGCCGGGGCCACGTGCGGAAAGTCGAGGGCCGGAGCGAGGCCGAGGGTGGCCCCCTCGCAGCCGGGCCACGAGTGCCAGACGACGCGGACGGAGATGCCTCCCTGCGCTTCCGGAGAGTAGGGGAGGAGCGCCGTCGCGCCGAGGTCGTAGTCGGTGCCGGGCGTGACGGCGGCGCACTGCGAGAGAGCCAGCGCGCCGACGATGCCGGGGTTCCCGCGCAGTCGGGCCGAACCGGAACCGGGCCCGGCGGCTCCTTCGGCGGCCCACTCGACGGACGTCGTCGCCGTCCATCCGCCGATCCCGGTCTCGAAGGACCCGTTGTTGAGGATGTTGGCCGCGGCCGACGGGAGAGCGACGGCGAGGGTCGCTCCCGCGAGGGTCGCGCCGAGGAAGGTCGGTCGCGTACTGAAGTTTCGTCTCATGACGACCAACCTACGGTCGGATCTCGCAGGAGTTACACGTCGGCGGATCAATTTTCGGCTAGGATCGCCTCACAGGTTTCTGTGATGTCGGGTAACTCCAGCGAAAACAAATGGTTATGGAGCTTCGGGGGTTTTCGCCTGGACGCGCGGGCCCGCCTCCTCCTGAGGGACGGCCTGCCCGTTCCTCTCACGCCGAAGGCGTTCGACGTCCTCGTGCACCTCGCCCGGAACGAGAGTCGCGCCGTCCCGAGGGAGGAACTCCTCGCCGCGGTCTGGCCGGACACCGTCGTGACCGACGCCTCCCTCACCCAGGCCATCTTTCTGGTCCGTCGGGCGCTCGGGGAAGCGGAGGGGGCGGGGATGCTGGAGACCGTCCCGAAGTTCGGGTACCGGCTGAGGCTGCCGGTCGCGTCGGACGACGCAAGCGAAGGGGTCGCGCCGTCCGAGACGCCGCCGGCCCCGCCGACGGCCGCGAAAGAGACAGACGCCCCCGGAGGCGCCGTTCCCGGACCGGCCCTCGATCGTCCGTCCGCCCCCGCGCGGCGCCCCTCGGCGGCCCTGCTCGGCATGCTCGCGGCGGGGTCCCTCGCGGCGGCCGCGATCGCTTCCATCCTCCTCCGGAGCCCGGCGCGCGGGGGGCCGAGCGGCACCGAGCCGGGGGCCGAGCCGCTCCTCGCCCTTCAGCGGGAGATCGCCGCCCCTCCGGACGCGCAGGGCGTCCTCGGGTCGCTGGACGGAACGGTGGTCCTCTCGGCACGGTCGGCCTACTACCTCCTGCCCGCGGACGGCGCGCACTCGGCCGTCCGTGTGCCGCTCGAGCGGGACGAGGTCCTCGCGGAGCCGCTCGGCGGCGGACGGATCCTCCTCGTGAGAAGGGGCCGCGTCGTCGCGAGGCACCCGACGAAGACCGAGGAGGTCGACCTCGGGCCTCTACCGTCGGACGCGCCCCCTCCGCTTCCAGGCCGGCTTCGCTGCTCGCGCTCCGGGCGATTCCTCGCGGTCCGCGGCGACGGAACGCTCGAGCTCTTCGAGCGAGGGGCCTCGGGCTGGGCGCGGAGGCTCCGGTCGAGCGTGCCATTCGTGGAGGGGGAGGTCCTCGACGTCGGCGAGCGGCTCGTCGCCCTGGCGCAGGGTGGAGGGAGGCCGGTCCGCGCGTTCGGCCTGCCGGAGGGCACCCTCCTTCTCGAAGCCCCGTTCGCGGAGAGGAAGGTCTCGGCGGTGGCCGTCGACGATGCGATCGGAAGGGTCGCCGTCGGCGGGCCGTTCGACTCGGTGGCCGTCTTCTCGACCGGCGAGAGCTCTTCTCCCAGGCTCCTTCCGCGCCGCGGATGGACCTACGGTCTCGCCTGGATCGGCGATGCGCCGACGCTCCTCGCCTCCGGCCTCGACGGGATCACGGCCTTCCGGCACGGCCCGGAGCCGGCCGCGGTCCTGTCCTCCGTTTCGCCGGGCGGAGCGCTCTGCGTCGACTCGGATGCGCTCCTCTCGCTGGTGCCGCGCCGGCAGCGTCTCGCCGTCGTCTCCTACGCGGGAATCTCGCCCACGGCCCGGGTGCCGGCCGGAGGCCGGCCGCTCTGGGCGGCCGAGCACGACGCCGAGGGGAAGACCGTCTTCGTCGGCGGCCGGGACGGGGAGCTCTGGTTCCTCGACATCGCGAGCCTCGGGATTCGCCGGGCGGGCGCCCACACGGACGGCATCCCCTCGATGGTGCGCGACGGCCAGCTCCTCGCCACGTCGTCCGACGACAAGACCGTCGCCCTCTGGGCGCTCCCCGGGCCCGACCTGAAGCTCCGAGCCCGGGCGCACGACTTCCTCGTGAACGACCTGACGGTCGTCGACGGAGCGGAGGGGCGCGAGCTCGTCACGGCCTCCTCGGACGGCACCGTGCGGCGCTGGAGCTGGCCCGGAGTCGAGCCGCTGGAGACGATCGACGCCGCGGCGCTCCTCGGACGGGAGGTCTCTCTCCACGCGGTCGCGCCCCTGCCCGGGGCGCGCCGGATCCTTGCGGGGACCTGGGGCTCGAGCCTCCTCGAGCTGACCCGGCGCGACGGCCGCTGGAG
>JAGOBQ010000087.1 GCA_017999215.1 Thermoanaerobaculia bacterium | reverse complement strand
GACGGGACCGTTCGGCAGATCGACACGCGCTACTTCCACGACATCTGCCCGGCCGGCAGCACACACGTCCTGACCGACTCCGGCCTCGCGCCCGGCACCTACAGCTACAGGGCCTGGGCGTTCAACAAGGGCACGTCCCGGCAGATCTACTCCAACGTCGCGACGGTGACCGTCAGCGGCACGAGCGAGGCGGCGCCGGTCGTCGGCTTCTACTCGGCGAACCCCGCGGCGATCCGTCCGGGTGAGGCGTCGACCCTGAGCTGGTCGACGACGGGGGGCACCTCCGCCACCATCGACCAGGGGGTCGGTCCGGTCTCGACGTCCGGCGCGGTCGTCGTTCGTCCGGCGATCACGACGACCTACACCCTCACGGTGACGGGTCCGGGCGGAGTCTCGGTGAGCCGTGTCCAGGTGATCGTCACTCCGGTCCCGCTTCCGGGAGAGGTGGCGGCCACGATCGTCACCGTCGTCTCCTCGCCCGGCCTCTACGGCTCGTACTATCGAACGGCCGTCCAGCTCAGCAACCCGTCCGACAACCTCTCGTTCGGCCGGCTCGTCTACCACCCGAAGGAGCGCAGCGGCTCGACGGGCGACTCGTTCGTGCGGTACACGCTTCAGCCGCGTCAGACCCTCCAGTTCCCGAACGTCCTCGGCCTGATCGGCACGAGCGGGAACGGCAGCCTCGACGTCGTGCCCGAGGGCGGAGCGATTCCCGTCGTGAGGGCGCGCGTCTACAACGACGCCGGCTCGCTCGGCACCACGGGAGTCACGGAACAAGGACTCCCGCCCGAGGAGGCGCTGGTTGCCGGGCAGGCGGGTCTCCTCCTGGGGCCGTCGGACGTCCAGAAGTTCCGGTTCAGCGTCGGTCTGAGGACGCTCGAGTCGGGCGCGACCCTGACGTTCACCCTTCGCGACGCCGCCGGGAACGTGGTCAAGGTCGTCACCGAGAACCACCCGGGCACCTATTACATCCAGCGGTCGGCGTCCGAGCTCTTCGACGGCGCGGTGATGGGCGGCGACGAGAGCGTGACGGTGGAGGTGAGCGCCGGCTCGGCGTTCGTCTACGCGACGGTCGCGGACAACGTCACGAACGACCCCTCCCTCCAGATCGCGAGAAGGCTCCCGTAGCCGTGAGGGGCTTCCGGTCGCGGCCGGCGCTGCTCGCCACGTCCCTGTTGTGGCTCGTCGCAGCGCGGCCGCTTCCGGCGGCCCCGGTCGCGGGGGTGACGATGCCCGAGACCCTCGAGGTGGGGGGGCGGGAGCTGAAGCTCAACGGAACGGCTCTCCTGAAGAAGCTCGTCTTCCGGGTCTACGTCGTGGCTCTCTACCTCCCCGCGCCGGCGCACGACCCCGGGTCCGTCGTGGGCCCGGACGTTCCGAAGGCCCTGATCGTCCAGTTCCTCCGCCCGGTGAGCCGGGCCGCGCTCGTCGGGCCGCTCGAGCAGGACCTCGCGCGGAACGGGGGGGAGAAAGCGAAACGCGCGAGGGTCCAGATCGAGAGGCTTCTGTCGGTCGTGAAGGACATGAAGAGGGGAGACCGCCTGACGTTCCTGTACGAGCCCGGCAGGGGCTCGACGATCTCGATGACCGATGGCACGACGGCCACGTTCGAAGGAAAGGACTTCGCCGACGCATTTCTCCTCATCTACGTCGGTCCGCATCCTCCGAAAGAGGAGATGAAGAGGCACCTGCTCGGGCGCGCCTGAAGCTCCGGAACCGAGGCGGAACGCCTCACCCTTCCTTGCTTGTGGGGTCCGAAGCGCGTAGGGTCCCGATGGATGGCGTATCGAGGCCGGCGGACCCTTTGCGGGATTGCCGGCTTTGCCACGCTCGGGCTCCTCGCGAGCCTTCCGCCGAGGGCGGCGGCCGCCCCCGCGCCGCGCCTCCCTCTCGACCTCGTCGCGTCGATTCCCCCGCGCGGCGCCGCCGCCCCCACGGGCTCCCAGCTCATGGCGCGGCTGGCGTCGTCGAGCCGGGAAGAACGCTCGAGGGTCCTCGTCGAGGAGATCCTGAGGGGCAACATTCCGAGCGCCCTCCGCCGGCTGCGGCCCGTCGAGACGTCCGCACCCGGAGCCGGAGGAACGCCGGTGCACGCGGTCGTCTGGGTGATGCCCGACTACCTCGCCGTCGGGTCGGACGACGACTTCGTCCGCGTCCCGCTGGGGCTGCCGGAAGCCCTCGCCGTCGCGCGACGTTTCGGCTTCACGCTGCCGACGCGCAAGCTCGTGCGGACGATCCACCTCCAGGCCGAGGCGAGGGTCGAGCCGAGGCCGATGCCGGCCGGGCCGTCCATGACGTCGATCGCCTGGTTCCGGGCGCACAACGAGACCATCCAGGAGCAGCTCCGTCGCGTCCCTGCCGGCACGCTCGTCTCGGGCGCCAAGAAGGACGTCGTGATCACGCCCCGGCTCGGGGCGCACCCGGGACGGGTCGCGATCTACGGCTGGCTGCGGCCGGACGGGGCCGCGATCCAGCCCCTGAGTACCGTGCACGGGGACCGTTACGCCGACTACAGCCACGGCATCCGCCTCGTGAGCGCGACGGTCCTGGTGGACGGGGAGGCGCGATCCGTGTTCGACGTCCTCGAGGACCCGGCCCGGGCCGCTCTCCTCAGCGACGAGGGCCCGGACTTCCTGGCCCGCCGCCTCCTCGCGCCATAGCCCGAAGGCGGGGCGCGCCTCGGGCGCTCAGCGCGCCGGGACGTCCTTGCAGCATCGGAATCCGAGGTGGTAGTTCGCGTGACTCTTCGGGTCCGTCACCCGCGTCCCGTGCCAGTAGGGAGCGCGCCACCGGCACCAGTCCTCGTGGGCCTTGAAGTCGTCGAAGGCGAACCAGCTTCCCTTCATCTCGGTCACACCCAGGCTGAGGCTTCCGCGGCTCGACATCTGGCGCTCGTCCAGGGGGAGGTTCATGTGCTCCGCCGCGTTGCCGTGGAGGTCGAAGACGCCGAGGGGGCTGCGGCACTCGGGAAAGGAGCCCGCAGGGAACGTGTTCGAGCCGCACCGGTCCCACCCGCCGCCCGGGCAGCCCGGGCTCTTGTGGCTGGACGTTCCGCAGACCCCCTTCCGAAAGGCAGGCCCGTAGGACCAGGACTTGCTCGCCTTGCGGGCCGCGTTGTGGGCGGCGCGCATCCGGCCGGCGGCCGCGCCGGATCCCTGGCCTCGGGCCAGGTCGAATTGGTAGTCGGGCGGAAGGAGAGCCCCGGCGCACGCCCCTTCCCACTCGTGCGCGTCGCAGAGCCGCTTTCCGAGCGCCGAGCAGACCTCGGCGGCCTCGCTCGCGCGGATCCAGACGACCGGGAGCTCGCACGGGACGTCGGGGAACTCGAACTGGTCGATGCAGGCGCGTGCCTGCTCCGGACCCTCCTTCGACGGATCGTAGAGGGGCGCCATGAAGGGGCCGCCGCAGATCTTCGCGAAGCGCGGGGTCTCGTCGCGGTCGGCCCGCCCCTCGAGGCGATCCCGGCAGTCCTCCGGAGAAAGCGGGTGCCGCGAGATCGCGGGGTTGCCCGGACCGGCGAACCGCGAGCGCTCGAAGACGCGCCTCACGGCAGCCATCTGGCCCGGGGAGTACCCGTGAACCTTCTCGAGCTTCAGGAACATCGCCTCGTTCTGTTTCTCGACGCCCGCTCCCGACGCGCTCGCCGCCCCCAGGAGGGCCGCGGAGAGGACCGCGGCGAGGCTCGCCCGGGCCGCGAGGCCGAAGCGGCCGCTCACGGCGACGCCCTCGAGGCGAGGGAGGACCCGGTCCCCGCCGCGCGGTCGCTCCCGCCCGGCGCCGGGCCGCGCCTCCTCGCCAGGTAGAAGAAGTCGCGGTTGTCGGCGACCGCGAGGAAACGGGGAACCGTGGTTCCGCCCGAGCTCTTGTCGAGGACGCTCATGGCCCGGACGAGGTGCTCGACGTCGAGCCGGCCCTCGCGCGCCCGATAGAGCGCGAGATAGGTGTGCTCCGGCGCGTTCATGTCGAGGTGCATGGCGTAGTGGCAGCCGTAGGACGCGAGGACGACCGCCATCGCCGACGGCGTGGCGCTCGAGAAATACGCGAAGACGAGGAACCGCCGTCCGTTCCTCTCGAGGAGGCCGGCTCCCGCCCGCACCGACCGGAGCCTCGCGTCCTGCGAGCCCCCCCAGTTGCCTTCCCCCCAGCGTCCGACGAGCGCGCCGGCCACGACCTCGCCGCTCGTCGGGTCGCGCTCGAGAAGCGGAACGCCGTTCTGCCGCGCGGAGCGGACGCGCTCGAGAAGCGCGTCGTCCGAGCGCGTCCAGGTCTTCATCGCGACGCTTCCGTCGTCCAGCGCGAAGAGGGTGGAGAGCCCCGGCTGGAGACGGCTGAGGACGACGCCTCCCTCGACGAACCCGTAGTGGCTCCCGGAGTTCACCCGGGAGAGGGCGCCGCTTCGGAAGGCGCCGTGCGCGCGCTTGAAGCCGCCGGCGAACGTCGCGACCACCCTGTCGGCGACCTGCGGCGGGACGAATCCCGTCGACTCCAGCGGGAGGAGGTCGTCGAACCCGTCGGGTCCCGGCCGGAGCGGTCTCCTCACGGAGTCCGGCACCCGTTCCGACCAGCCGACGCCGGGGTGGTCCGTCCCGAGGCCGAATCCGAGCTCGAGGCCGTCGAGGTCGAAGGCGACGAGGTAGACGAGCGCGCCGGACTCGACCGCGTCGAGGGCGCGCACGGGGCTCGTCCCGAGGACCTCCTTCGCGACCCGCCCGGCCGTCATCAGGCTCACGAACGCTCCGGGGGCTGCGGTGGCCGGGTACCAGCGGCCGGCGACGAGCGCGCCGCCTGCGCGAACCGAGATCCCGAGCTCGCGCGCGACGAGCCGGTCGCCCTGTCGATCCGGGCTCACGCGCGCCGGAGGAGGAACGCCGGGGCCGTCGGGCGGGGCGGGCGCGTCGGGCGCTCCGGCCGCGACCTCCGCCTCCTCCAGGAAGGCGTCGGGGTAGACGGTGTTCTTCACGAGGACGGTGAGCGCCTCGCCTCCGGGCACGTTGCTGCGCAGGAAGTCGGTCGCCCACTCGCGCGAGGTGCGGGAGCCGCGCGTCCGGTGCCTCACGAAGACGTCGCCCCCGCAGATCTCGGTGTAGGGCCGGCGTCTCTTCGCGACGTCTCTCATCAGGCCCGGCACGCGGTCCGACCAGAGGTCGCAGGCGCGCGCGTCGCCGGAGCCCGTCACGACGAGGCCGGACGGGAAGGCCGGGTCGAGGGCCAGCCGGTGCAGGTCGGGTCGGCCGTTCTCCAGGTGGAGCCGGACCCTTTCGCCGTCGCTCCAGGTCAGCTCGAGGAGGTAGCCGTCGTTGATCCGCGGGTTCAGGTCCGTCAGCACGGCCGTCCCCTCCCGCCCTCGCGGACCCCGGATCCCGATCGAGGTCGCCCTGCGGAATGTCTGCAGCCCGAGGAGCGACGCCGCCGGTTCGGCCCCGGAAGTCGTCTCGCGTGGATCGAACGGAGCGGAGACGGATCGGGAGCTCGGGACTCGTGCGCCCGGGGCCGGCGCGGTCGTCCCAGCCGTTCGCGAGGCCCTGTGATCCGCCGAGGCCAGCATCGCCGAGAACTGATCCGTGAGGGCAGGGTCCTGCGCGCGGACCACGGCTTCCGCGGGGGCTCGCCTGATCCTGGCCGCTCCGCCCCAGCCGAGCGCCACGAGGCCGGCGGCGCCGGCGGCGATGATCAATCGGGTTCTCATCGAACCACGTCCCGGGTCTCCGACAGGGGCATGCCTCACCTCTTCCACGGACTCCCAACGCACGAAGCGCGCCACTCTTCCCGCCTTGCGTCACGGTGGCCCCGGTCTTGCGCCTGTCGTGACGTGAGAACGAAACAGCTCCTCCTTCAGACGTGCGCGTCGATCGCGTTCCTCGCCTTCGCAGCCCCGGCCGACGCCGGCGCGACCGCCCGAAAGGCCGCACAGTCCCGAACGCCGGCGTTCAGCGCCGCTCACGCGAACGACGCGGCGGCGACGCCGCGACTCGGCGCGGGGAGCGCGGCCGGCTCGTCCGTCCTGAGGCTCCAGGTCCTCCTCGACCGGGCGCACTTCTCGCCGGGAGAGATCGACGGCTACTACGGAGGCAACACGCGGCGTGCCGTGGCGGCTTTCAACAGGGCTCGCGGGCTGAAGGGAGGGGAGAGGGTGGACGCGAAGACCTGGGCCGCCCTGAACCGCGACGCCGCGCCGGTCGTCGGGCCGTACGTCCTGACCGCCGGCGACGTCGCCGGGCCCTTCGAGAAGCTTCCCGTCGAGACGCCGGACAGGGCGAAGCGGAGCGCTCTCGGATTCGAGTCGCCGGTCGAGGCGCTCGGCGAGAGGTTCCACGCGAGCCCGTCGCTGCTCCGCGCGTTGAACCCGGGTGCCGCGTTCGACGTCGCGGGGGTCGGGCTCCAGGTCCCGAACGTCGAACGTTCCCCGCTCGGGAAGGTCGACGGGATGAGCGTGACGGTGAGCGAGAGCGACGGCTCGGTCGTGGCCGTGGGCTCCGACGGGACCGTGATCGCGCGCTACCCGGCCACGACCGGCAGCGAGCACGACCCTCTTCCGCTCGGGGAGTGGAAGGTCAACGGCGTCGCCCGGAACCCGACCTTCGCCTACAACCCCGACCTCTTCTGGGACTCCGAAGCGGGCGACGAGAAGGCGAAGCTCCCTCCCGGGCCGAACAACCCGGTCGGCGTGGCCTGGATCGACCTGAGCAAGCCGCACTACGGGATCCACGGCACGCCCGAGCCGTCGGCCATCGGGAAGACGTCTTCTCACGGTTGCATCCGGCTGACGAACTGGGACGCGTTCGAGCTCGGCCACCTCGTTTCCCCCGGGACGCCCGCCGTTCTCGTGAAGTGAGGTCGCCGTGCGCGTCCCCGTCGCCCTCGTCGCCGGGCTTCTCGCCCTCGCGGTCTCGACGGTGACGGGCTCTCATCGACCGAGGTTGGCGGAGCGCTTCCGGGACATCGGAGGGCGCTCGGGGGCGCTGCTGGTGCTCGTCGAGACCCGGGAGGGTCTCGACGAGCTGGTGCGCGCCGGCCTCCGGGTGACCATCGAGGAGCCCGGCGTCTATCCGCTTCCCTGGCCGAGGGGCTGGCCTTCGGCCCGGGTGAAGGCGGGCTCGAGCTTGATCGTGCTGACGCCGTTCTCGGAGAAGCGCGACGGACGCATCGGGGCATACGTCCTGGGGGGCTGGCCCAACGAGAGCGCCGCCGGGGAGTCGTCGCCCGCCGCCACGGCCGCTGCGGCCTGGGCCGCGGGGAAGGCCGCGTACGCTCTGCCGCGCGGGTTCGTCAAGGTGACGAAGGCGACCGCCGCGATTCGCGTGTCCGAGCACTTTCGCCTGCGCGACTTCCTCACGAAGGACCAGTCGAACGTCTGGCCGAAGTACCTCGTCCTCGACCTGAAGCTCGTCGACAAGCTCGAGCTGACGATCGCCGCGCTGCGGCAGGCGGGGCATTCCGTGAAGGGTCTCCACGTCATGAGCGGCTTCCGTACGCCCAGGTACAACGCCCGCGAGATCGGTCCGGGAAACCGGTCCGCCGTGTCCCGTCACATGTACGGGGCCGCCGCGGACGTCTATCCCGACGACGACGGGGACGGCCGGATCGACGACCTGAACGGCGACGGCCGCGTGGACCTCCGGGATGCGCGGATCGTGGCGATGGCCGCCGAGCGGGTGGAGAAGGCGCACCCGGACCTCGCGGGAGGCATCGGCGTCTACCCGGCGACGGCGGCCCACGGCCCGGTCGTCCACGTCGACACGCGCGGCAGGCGGGCCCGATGGTGACCCGGGTGAAGCCGGCGGCCCGACCCGCGAACCTCATCCGGATCCTTCTCGGGTGCGCGCTCCTCCTCCCGCTGACGTGGTGGTTCGTGAGAGCCGAACGCGACGTCCTCCCCGAGGCCCCCGCGGCCGCGCCGGTCCGTCGAGCCGTCCGCCCGGCGGCGAAGGCCGCGACGGGGAAGCCGGCCGGTTCGACGGAGAGCCCGAGCACGGGTGAGGAAGACCGCGCCTCGGCCCCACGCGAGCTCGCGGTGCCGGTCGCCGGCGTCGATCCCCGCTCTCTCGAGGGAACCTTCTCGCAGAGGCGGGGAGGCAGCCGCTCGCACGACGCGCTCGACATCCTCGCGCCGCGGGGGACGCCGGTCGTCGCCGCGGACGACGGGGTCGTGAAGAAGCTCTTCACGAGCGTGCGGGGCGGTCTGACGGTCTATCAGTTCGACCCGAACGAGCAGTACTGCTACTACTACGCGCATCTCGACGGGTACGCGCCGGGCCTCCACGAAGGTCAGGTCCTGCGAAAGGGAGATCTGGTCGGTTTCGTCGGGTCGACCGGCAACGCGCGAAAGGACGCTCCCCACCTCCACTTCGCCGTCAACTGTCTCGACCCGGACAAGAAGTGGTGGGGCGGGACCCCGATCGACCCGTACCCGCTCCTCGTCAGAGCTCCCTGATCAGCTCCTGCCGTTTCGCGGTGTACTCGGCCTCGCTGAGGGTTCCGCCCTTGAACAGCCGCTCCACGTCCGCGAGCCGTTCTTCCGTCGTGCGGAGGCGCGGGGCCGGCGCGCTCGTTGCGACGACCGGCCCATCGGTCTCCCGGCTCCCGGGCCGCGCCCGGTGCTCACTTCTGGACCCCGACCGCCTCCTTGGGACTGCTGCTGGCGACCGAGACCATGATCCCGATCCCCACCGCGATCACGAGCCCGATCGCCGTCCAGCCGGCTCCGACCCGCTCGAGGACGCCGAGCTTCCAGAGCGCCGCGACGAGCCCGCCGAGCAGGATGAAGTATCCGAGGAGGTACATGTTGACCCATTTCATCGGGGTGTCTCCTTCAGGGGGCTCGAAGAGCCCGCCGCGCGCGGGCGGTCCTTCGTTCGGACGCAGCAGCCCGCGCGCGGCGTTTCCCGCATCGCGGGACCGGGGACGTGCGGATCTCTACGGCGCGAGCTTCACGGTGACGCGATGGACCTTGTCGCTGCCGGTCTCGTGGATGACGGTGACGTGCTTTCCCACCTCCACGTTGCCGTCGATGCTGAAGACGATGTCCTTGTCGTCGAGGCTGACGGTGTGGGTCGTCTTCTCGCCCGTCAGGACCTCCAGCGACTTGCCGGCGGTGTAGGCGGTGACGGTTCCGACGATCGTCTCGGTCTGGGCGCTGACGGTGCCGGAGGCCGTCTCGACCGTGGTCTCGGACTTCGCCTCGAGCGTCGTGCCGACCTGCGTCGACTCGGCCGACGTCGTGACGGTGCCCTGGGAGGTCTCGGTCGTCGTCTCGGACTTCTTCTCGACGGTGCCGGCGGTCGGTCCGCAGGCCGACGCCAGGACGAGGAGCCCGGCGGGAATGAGCAATGCGACGTTCGTGTGTTTCATCTGATTCGTCTCCTGTACCGACTACTCACGAACCGTGCCAGCCGCGCTCGCTTTCCGGGCTCACGGTGCGGCGCCGCAAGCGCCCGGCCGCCGCGATCGGCTTGAAATCCGTACCGGCGGCTTTGCAGCGATTACCGGGATGTGTCTCGCGCGAGGCCCGTTGCCAGCGCCCGAGCCCTCCTGCCGCGTACGAGCAGGGAGCCGACTCTCGTGGACAGGCCCAGACTCACGGACGCGGCCGACCCGAGGAGCCCGGGGACGGTCCCGGCGCCGCGCGACCCGTTCACGCCGGCTCGGTGCTTCGGTCCCGGCGGACCCGGGTCCAGGCATCGCGGACCGCGTCCCGGACGTCGCTCCACGAGAGCGGGGAGGCGCCGCGCGCTTCGGCCCAGCCGGTGGCGAGACGTTCCTCCTCGGCCTGCTCGAAGCTCATTTCCGAGAGGGCCGAGGCGTTCTCCGCTCCGTAGCGGTAGGCAGCCTCGTAGTCCCCGAAGCTCCGGCCTTCCCTGTAGTAGGGGCGCGATTCGTAGTTCACGTGCCAGTAGTCGATCTCGGAAGCGGGATCGAGCTTCGACGCGGGGGCCGTGCCGTCGACGGCGGTCGAAGCCGGACCGGAGCTCTCGCGGTTCTTCATCTGCAGCACCTCCTGGCCAGCGATTTCGCAAGCACCGTGCCCGGCCGCGCGGCGGCCGAGGGAAGGTCCGAAGTCGAAGGGAGACTGTCCCGGTCGCGGCCCGGGGGGGGGGGAACGCGGAGGACGGAATGCGGACGCCCCAGCCCGAACGGCTCCCCGTGCGGCGAGGAGGCCGTCTCGAACGTGAGCGTCGCTACCCGGGACTCCGGGCCGATCTTCGAGCTTCTCGGCGAGGTTTCGATTCTCCCGTCCGGGTGGGACGGCTGCTACTGGAACAGCAGGCGCGGGTAGCGACGGCTGAATTCGCGTACGCTCCGCGCAGATGTTCAACGGACCATCCCGGGTCCCCCCCCGCATCCGCGCCGTGGGCCGGGCGCTGCCCGAGCACTACGCCGATCAGGAGAGCCTCACCGCCGCGCTGAGCGAGGCCTGGGGCGAGGCTCATTTCAACCCGGAGCGCCTCGAGGCGCTCCACAAGGCCGTCCAGGTGTCGGGGAGACACCTGGCGCTGCCGCTGGCGGCGTATCGGGACCTCACGTCGTTCGCCGCCCGCAACGACGCGTGGACGCGGGCCGCGGTCGACCTCGGGGAGACCGCGGCCCGGGACGCGCTCGCAGAGGCCGGGCTCTCGCCGTCCGCCGTCGATCACCTCGTCTTCGTGACGACGACCGGGATCGCGACGCCGAGCGTCGACGCGCGGCTCGTCAACCGGCTCGGCCTCCGGCGAGACGTGAGGCGCTCGCCCCTCTTCGGCCTCGGTTGCGCCGGCGGGGCGGCCGGGCTCTCGCGCGCCTCGGACCTCCTCGCCGCCGCTCCGGGCGGAGTGGCCGTCCTCCTCTCCGTGGAGCTCTGCTCGCTGACCCTCCAGCGGGACGACCTGTCGATCCCCAACATCATCGCGTCCGGCCTCTTCGGCGACGGCGCGGCCGCGGTTGTCCTGACGGGCGGCGACCGCGACCCGGGAGGCCCGGAGGGCGGTCCCGCTCTCGTCGCGTCCGCCTCCTCGTTCTATCCCGGCACGGAGCGCGTCATGGGATGGGACGTCGTCGACTCGGGGTTCAAGGTGGTCCTCTCGGCCCGGGTGCCCGACGTCGTGCGCGAGCACGTCGGCCCCGACGTCGACTCCTTCCTCGCCCCGCACGGCCTCGACCGCGCGGGCGTTCGCCACTGCATCGCCCACCCCGGCGTTCGCATGGCGCTCCAGCCTATCGC
>JAGOBQ010000585.1 GCA_017999215.1 Thermoanaerobaculia bacterium | reverse complement strand
CTCGACGCCCGGGTCCCCGGCGCGCCCCTGGGTCCAGTCCCCCGTCAGCGCGAGGCCCCAGCCGCCGCCGAGGTCGTACGCCGCGCGCGCGAAGAGCGCCCGGGTCCGTCCGTCCGCTCCCTCGCGGTGGCCGTCGCTCGCACGCTGGCTCGCGACGACGAAGAGCTCGAGGGGGCCGTTCCGGCCCGACGCTTCGACGCCGAGGGTCGACGTGCCGAACGAGCCGTATGCGGCGATCGCCTTGCCGCCGAACCCTTCCTCCGCCCGGCGCTTCGTCACCAGGTCGATCGTGGCGAACGCCATGTTCCCGAAGAGGACGGGCTGCGCTCCCTTGTAGACGTCGATCCTCCCGGCCGCGTCGATCGGGAGCGCGTCGAGGAGGGGATGAGTCCACACTCCGGCGGCCTTCACGACGCCGTCGACCGCGAACGAGAGCTCCGCGCCCGGACGCCCCGCCCCCTGGCCTCGCGCGAAGACGCCTCCGCCGTCTCCCCCGCCGTAGCTTCCGACGACGTTGTAGCGGGAGACGACGAGCCCCGGCACCCGGCGGAGCGCCGCCGCGGGGTCGCCCGCGTTGAGGTCCTCGATCTGCCGCGCGCCGACGCTCGTGACGGCGCCCGCGATCGGGTCGCGCCGGATCTCCTCGACGACGGGGCGGGCCGACACGGCCACCTGCGCGGTGACGGCCGGAACGGCCGGAGCGTCCCCGGCCGCGTCGTCTTCCTCCGAAGGCGGGACGGACTCTTGAGCGGACGCCGGCAGGAGGAGGAGCGCGAGGAGCGCGCAAAGGAGGACCGCGGCCCGCCGCCCCATGGGCGGACCGCCGTCCACAGCCCGAGAGAGCAGCCGACGAGGCCGCCACGCGTACGCCAGGCTCATGCCCGCGATCTTACGGGTTTCGCCGGACCGGCTTCGTCGTCCTCCCGCGGTTCAGGCGATGTACTTCCCGCGGGGCGTGTAGTGGGTGTGGAGGAGGTGGTGGCTCTTCTCGCCGCAGGGGCCGTCCGTGAGGAACTCCTCGTAGAGACGGATCACCGCGGGGTTCTCGTGCGCCTTGCGGATCTCGTAGCTCGAGTCCTCGGCGTAGATCGCCTTCGCGCGCGCCGCCCGGATCTCCGGCGAGGTCGGGATCGGCATCCCCCCGCCGCCGAGGCACCCTCCCGGGCAGGCCATGAACTCGATGAAGTGGCACTTCGAGAACGTCCCGCCCGCCTTGATGTCCTCCACGACGCGCTTCGCGTTCGCCGTGCCGTGGCAGACGGCGACTTTCAGGACCGCCCCTTCGAGCCACTTCCAGTCGGAGAACGGAAGCGCCTTGTTCATCTTCAGGAGCCCGGGGACCTCGCCGATCGACGGGATCGGAAGCTCCACGTATCGGACCCCGTCGAAGCCACGGACGGGGAGGACGTCCGCGTGGGCGAAGACGTCCTCGATCTTCAGGCCCGAGACGAGCTCGACGACCGTCCGGATCGCCGCCTCCATGACGCCGCCCGTCGCGCCGAAGATGACGCCCGAGCCCGTCGCGGTGCCGAACGGGTCGTCGAACGCCCCTTTCGGCATCTTCGGCAGGTCGATCCCGGCCTCGTGGAACATCTGCCCGAGCTCGCGGGTGACGAGACCGTAGTCGACGTCCTTGTGGCCCGAGTCGCACATCTCGGGGCGGTTGCACTCGTACTTCTTCGCCGAGCAGGGCATGAGGGCGCAGGCGACGATCGAGGCGGGGTCGATCCCCGCGTTCTGCGCGTAGAAGGTCTTGATCAGCGCTCCGAACATCTGCTGCGGGCTCTTCGCCGTCGAGAGGTTCGGGATCATCTCCGGGTAGAAGTGCTCGAGGTACTTCACCCAGCCGGGCGAGCAGCTCGTGAACTGCGGAAGGGCGACCGGCTTCTTCTGGACGAGCGCCTCGTGGAGGCGGAGGAGGAGCTCCGTCCCCTCCTCGATGATCGTCAGGTCGGCCGTGAAGTTCGTGTCGAAGACGCGGTCGAAGCCGATCGTCTTCATCGCGGTGTTCATCTCGAACGTGAGCGGCGTCCCCGGCGGGAGGCCGAAGCACTCCCCGATCGCGGCGCGCGGGGCCGGGGCCGTCTGGATGACGACGTGCTTGCCCGGGTCGTTGATGTCCTTCCAGACCTCGTCCGTCGGGTCCATCGCGCCGAGGGCGGCCGTCGGGCAGCGGTTGATGCACTGGCCGCAGTTGATGCAGACGACCTCGTTCAGCGGCTTGTCGAGGAACGTCGCGATGCGCGTCTTCTCGCTCCTCCCCACGGCCTCGAGGACGCCGACCTCCTGCAGGTCGATGCAGGTCCTGACGCAGCGGCGACAGAGGATGCACTTGTCCATGTTCCGGCGGACGGAGTAGGACGAGTCGTCGACCTCGTGCCGGGGCGTCCCCTCGTGGCCGAACCGGAAGAAGTCGACGCCGTACTCCTTCGCGAGGGTCTGCAGCTCGCAGTTCAGGTTCCGGAAGCAGGTGTAGCACTCTCCGACGTGCTTGCTGAGCATCAGGTCGAGGATTCGCCGCCGGGCCTGCCGCACCTTGCGGGTGTGGGTCTGGACCTTGATCGGCGCCGTGATCGGGAAGGCGCAGGCGGCCTGGAGCGTCCTCTGCCCCTCCACCTCGACGACGCAGATCCGGCAGACGCCGGCGACCTCGAGGTCGGGGTGGTGGCAGAGGGTCGGGATCTTCAGCCCGAGGGAGCGCGCGGCGTCGAGGACGGTCGTCCCGAGCGGGACCTTCGTCTCGATCCCGTCGATCGTGACGGCGACGCTCCCGCCGATCGCCTGCGGGTCGGAGGTGACCGGGACGACGTGGCCCCGCTGGCTGACCGGCGCCCGGGAGATGGAAGAGGTGCGGTCGATACGGCTCGACATGGGCGCTTCTCCTCAGGCGTTCCCGCCGGCCGTCCGGCCCATGATCTCGGGCCGGAAGTGCTCGACGATGGAGAGGAAGGCGTTCGGGCTCGACTGACCGAGTCCGCACTTGGAGGCGAGCTGCATCACCTCTCCGAGCTTCATCAGCTCCTGCAGATAGGCCCACGAGCAGCGCCCCTCGCGCAGCATCCGCACGCCCTCGAGGAGCTTCTCGTTCCCCTCGCGGCAGGGGGTGCACTGACCGCACGACTCGTCGACGAAG
>JAGOBQ010000584.1 GCA_017999215.1 Thermoanaerobaculia bacterium | reverse complement strand
GCGCCGGCCTCCTCGACGGAGACGCCAGGACGGCGGAGGACGTCGTCGACGGCGGCGGGCCCGGGAGGTCCCGGAGGCGGGCCCCTCCGAACCGGTACGACAGGCCGCCCGTGACCTCGGCGCTCGAGTAGAGGTCCGTCGTGAGCCCGAAGCACCCGAGGTCGAGGCAGACCACCGCCCCGGTGCGGGCGACTCTCCACCGATAGCGTGCGTCGAGCCGGAGGGCGAAGCTCTCGCCGAGATAGACCTTTCCGCCGATCGCCACGTTCGCGACGAACCGCGTCTCCGCCTTCGTCGCCGCTCCCGGGACGAACGGGTGAAGCGTCATCGCACCCGCGCCGAGCCCCAGGTACCCGCGGACCCGGCCCTCGCCGAACCCGTAGAGGCCGTCGACTTCGTACGTGTTCACGTCGACCGAAGCGGACGGCGTCAGCGAATGGCCCGTCGCCGGATCGTGCGCCTCGAGCCGGGGGGAGGCATGGGAGAGGGAGAGCTCGAGGCTGAAGCTGCGGTCGATGCTGTAAGCCCCCCGCAGGCCGTAGGCCGCGGCCTTGCCGATCGAGAGGTCGGCCCTCTCGTCGAGGAACGTCCGCGTTCCGAAGGAAGCTCCCGAGAAAGCGCCGACCTCCCACCGACCGGCGTCCTGGGCGGCCGCAGGAAGCGCGAGGAACCCTGCCCCCGCAAGGAGGGCGGCGGCGAGCCGGCCCGCGCCGACGGACCCGGGCCGGCGGTGCCGTTCCTCAGACGTCATGCATGTCCTTCCTGGATCGGGGAGCGCTCAAAACTCGAGAGTCGCCGACACGCCGTACGCGCCGGCGCTCACCATCGGGACGACCGTCAGGCGAGCGGCCGTTCGCTCCGGCTCCCGCTCTCCCGACCGGAGCTTCCTGTTGAAGCGGACGACCGAGCGGCCGACGAGCGTTCCGATCGCCGCCCCCGCGACGACGTCGGTCAGGAAGTGCTTCCCTCGCCTCAGGCGCCCGTAGGCCGTCAGCGTGGCCGCCCCGTACGCCGTCGCCTTGATCCAGACCTGGTCGTAGGAGGTCGCGATCACCGCGGCGACGGCGAACGCCTGGGTGGCGTGCCCCGACGGGAAGGAGCGCCCTTCGAACGGATGGAACGAGTACGCGCCCCTCTCCTCCGTCGGCCGATCGCGCCCCGCCAGGGTGGCGACGAGCGGAGTGATCATCCCGTCCGCGATCAGGCTGGCCACGAGCCCGTCGAGGCAGACGTTCTTCGCCTTCGAGTCCTTTCCGATCGCGCCGGCCAGGTAGAACCCGCCGAGCAGGACGAGGGAGCCTCCGCCGCCGAGCTCCCCGACCACTTCGCCGAAGGAGCCGAACGACGGCCCGTGCTCTCGGGCGGCGTCGCTCAGAGGCTCGTCCGCCACGGAGAGCGTGGCCAGGGCCGCCGCGGCCCCCGAGAAGAGAAGCCACTCCCGGCCGCTCCAGCGCACCGGAGACGTCAGGACGTGCCCCGTGTCGAGGAGCACCATCTTCGGAAACGACGGCGGGCGGACAGCCGACGGCCTCTCCGGGGCGGCGGGCCCTTCCGAGAGAGAGCCCTCGGCCGCCCGTCCGGTCTCCTCGACATCGTCCACCGCCGCCCGGACCGGCGACTCCAGGGGCTGCGCCGACGCGAGCGGCGGCGTCAGGAAGGCGAGGCCGGCCAGGATCGTCGCGAGCCGCGCGACGCGTCCACGGAGTGCGCCTCTCATCCTCGCCTTCTCCGCACGATCCGTGCCGCTCGGGTCAGGCGGGCGCGCGAGGCGGGTCCGGACCCGCGATCGTGGCGCCCGGTTCCGGCGTGACGGGACGTCGGCGGTACCGGCTCGAGTACACGGCCGTCAGCTCGGCCCCGAAGAGGAGGATGGCCGACTCGTAGTAGACCCAGAGGAGGACGACGACCAGGGAGCCGGCGACGCCGAACTGCGACGCCGTCGTCGTCCGCCCGAGATAGAAGCCGATCAGCCACTTTCCCGCCGAGAAGAGGATCGCCGTCACGACGGCGCCGACGCCGACGTCCCGCCATTCGAGCCTCGCGTCCGGCAGGATTCGATAGACGAGCGCGAGGAGAAGAGCCAGGACCAGGAAGGAGAGGACCTCGTTTCCGAGAGTGACGAGGGCGAGCCGGAAGGGGACTTTCGCGCTGATGGCGCTCCCGAGGGCCATCAGACCGGCGCTGAGCAGAAGGGAGACGAAGAGGAGGAGCCCGACGATCAGGACGAGGCCGAACGACACCAGCCTCTTCTTCAGGAGCGCGCCGAACGCGGACCCCGGTCGCGGTGCGACCTCCCAGACCCGGTTCAGGGCCTCCTGCAGCTGGATGAAGACGGCGGTGGCCCCCAGGACGAGGAGGACCACGCCGACCGTTCCGAGGGGAACCGCCTCGGCGCCGGGCGCGCCCGTCTTCTCGAGGAGCGAGGCCACGGCGAGCCCGGTCTCCGGACCCATGACGCCCTGCAGCTGGCGGACGAGCTCGCCTCGGGCCTGCCCTTCGGCGAAGAACCGCCGGGCGATCGAGAGGATCACGAGGAGAACGGGGGTCAGCGCGAACAGCGAGTAATAGGCGAGGGCCGCGCTCTGGGTATCGATCGAGTGAAGGGCGCATCGGCGGAGCGTCTCGCCCAGGAACGCTGCGGTCTCGCCGGCAACCCGTCGGATCCGTCGATATCCCATCACGCCGCCTTCCGTCCGCCGACGACGGAGAGGACGACGGGCCAGAGGTGGATCAGCGGCAGGAGCCCCGCGGCGGCGAGCAGGACCGTCCCCACGGTCTTCGACGCCCGTTCGACACGGACGGGCGCCGAGACCAGGACGGTCTGCTCCTGGAGGGCCGACGGCCCCGGTCCGGGAAGTCGATCACCGCTCTCGATCATGACGGCCTTCCCTTCGGGGCGGCAACGCGGGGGACGCCCGCAGCACGGGCCGGCGTGGCTCACGTCGCCGGCTCTCTCGACTCTCCTTCCGCAATCCGCCTGCCACCTGGAGCCGGGGCATGCGCCCGGACTCACGGAGGGAGTGAAAGGACTTCAACCGCGGATTGAAGACTCTGCCCGGCCACCGGCCACGCGGCCGCCCCGCCGACGCAGAAGCGGCCCTGCTGGCCGACTTGCCGGCCGATCCTGATGTGGCACCAGGAAT
>JAGOBQ010000086.1 GCA_017999215.1 Thermoanaerobaculia bacterium | reverse complement strand
CCCACCGGCCGCACGCCCGTCTCGGTGACCTTGCTCCCCACCCCGTTGCCCGTGCCGTGGAAGACCTGGCGGGCTCCGTCGGTCACCTGGACGGAGAGGAGCTCGTCGTCCTCCTCCAGGTTGATCGCGATGATCCCCGCCGCGCGGACGTTGCCGTAGGCGGAGAGGACGGTCTTCTTCACGAGCCCGCGCTTCGTCGCGAAGAGGAGGAAGCGGTCCTCCGGGAAGCCGCGGGTCGTCGTCATCGCGGCGACCTTGTCCCCCGGCTCGACCTGGATCAGATTCACGAGCGCCTTCCCGCGCGCCGCCGGCCCGGCCGACGGGACGTCCCAGACCCGCACGCAGTGGACGCGGCCCCGGTCCGTGAAGACGAGGAGAGAGTCGTGCGTCGAGGCGACGAAGAGGTGCTCGACGACGTCCTCCTCGGTCGCGGCGGCGCCCGTCCGGCCCTTCCCGCCCCGCTTCTGCTCGCGGTAGACGGAGAGCGGCGTGCTCTTGGCGTAGCCGCCCCGCGTCACCGTCAGGACGACCGCCTCGTCCTTGATGAGGTCCTCGTCGGCGAGGTCCCTCTCGAGGGTCGAGATCTCCGTCCGCCGGTCGCATCCGAACCGGGTCCGGATGTCGGTCAGCTCGGCCCGGATGATCGCGGCCACACGCTCGGGGCGGGCGAGGATGTCCTTCAGGTCGGCGATGAGGGCGAGGACGTCCTTGTACTCGGCGACGATCTTCTCCCGCTCGAGGCCGGTGAGGCGCTGGAGGCGCATCTCCAGGATCGCCTGCGCCTGCACCTCGTCGAGGCGGACGAGCTCGCCGTCGCGGCGGGCGCGCGGCGACAGGTCGAGCGCCGGCAGGTCGAGGAACGCCATCAGGGCGGGGAGGTCGACGGCGACCTCCTCCGTGAGGCGCCGCTTCGCCTCCTCGGGGTCCTTCGAGCCCCGGATGATCGCGATGACGCGGTCGAGGTTCGAGAGGGCGAGCGCGAGGCCGAGGAGGATGTGGGACCGGGCTTCGGCCTTCGCGAGGTCGAACCGGGTCCGGCGGACGACGACCTGGCGGCGATGGTCGAGGAAATGCCGGAGCATCTCCTTCAGCGGAAGGACGCGCGGCTGCCCCTCGACGATCGCGAGGAAGATGATTCCGAAGGAGCTCTGGAGCGGCGTCAGCTGGTAGAGCCGGTTCAGGAGGACGTTCGCGTTCTCGCCCTTCTTCAGGTCGACGACGACGCGCATCCCGTCCCGGTCGCTCTCGTCGCGGATCGCGGAGATCCCCTCGAGGCGCTTCTCGTTCACGAGGTCGGCGATCTGCTCGATGAGGCGCGCCTTGTTGACCTGGAAGGGGATCTCGGTGATGACGATCGACTCGCGGTCGGCCCGCGTCGAGGCCTCGATCTCCGCGCGGCCGCGGACCTGGATGATCCCGCGGCCGCTCCGGTACGCCTCGACGACCCCGCGGCGGCCGAGGAGGATGCCGCCCGTCGGGAAGTCGGGCCCGGGGAGCAGGCGGAGGAGCTCGTCGAGCCCCGCGTCGGGCTTCTCCAGGAGGAGGATCGCCGCGTCGCACGCCTCGCGGAGGTTGTGCGGGGGGATCTTCGTGGCCATGCCGACCGCGATCCCCTCGGCGCCGTTCACGAGGAGGTTCGGGAACTTCGCCGGCAGGACGTTCGGCTCCTGGAGCGAGCCGTCGTAGTTCGGAGACCAGTCGACGGTCTCCTTGTCGATGTCCTCTCCGACGAGCTCTTCGGCGAGCGCCGTGAGCCGGACCTCGGTGTAGCGCATCGCCGCGGCGCTGTCGCCGTCGACGGAGCCGAAGTTCCCCTGCCCGTCGACGAGCGGCTCGCTCATCGAGAAGTCCTGGGCCATGCGCACCGCGGTGTCGTAGATCGACGCGTCGCCGTGCGGGTGGTACTTGCCCATGACGTCGCCGACGATTCGGGCCGACTTCTTGTACGGGCGGTTGTGCCGGTTCCCCTGCTCCCACATCCCGTACAGGACGCGGCGGTGGACCGGCTTCAGGCCGTCGCGGACGTCGGGGAGGGCACGGCCCACGATGACCGACATCGCGTAGTCGAGGTAGCTCCGGCGGATCTCCTCCTCGATGGAGACCGGGATCCGCTGCTCGGAAGGGACGGGGGGCTGCTCGGGGATGTCGGTCATTTCACGTCCTCGCCGCGGCCGTGGCCGCGGCGACGGGGGTGTCGGGGGGATCGAGAAAACCCCGCTTCATGTCAGATGTCCAGGTTCGTCGCCGCGAGGGCGTTCGCCTCGATGAAGGCCCGGCGGGGCTCCACCGCGTCGCCCATCAGGATCGTGAAGAGCTCGTCGGCCTCGACCGCGTCCTCGACGCGCACCTGCAGAAGGCGTCGGGACGCCGGGTTCATCGTCGTCTCCCAGAGCGTCTCCGGGTTCATCTCGCCGAGGCCCTTGTATCGGCTGACGGCGAGGCCTTTCTTCGCGCTCTCCAGGATCGCCTCGGCCGCCTCGACGAGCGTGGCGACCCGCCGCTCCCCGTCGCTGCGGCGGAGGAGGTAGGGGCCGTCGAGGAAGCCGTCGAGGGCGGCGGCGAGCTCCCCGGCCCGGCGGATGTCGAAGGCGCCGAGGAAGGTCGCGTCGACGATCGTCTTCTTCACGACGCCGTTCACCTCGCGCGCGACGTGGAGCGCGAAGCCGCCGTGCTCCTCGTCGGCGTGGACCTCGGGCGAAAGCTCGGCCGGGAGCCCCGCGGCGAGCGCCTCCAGCAGGTCTCGGTCGCGCGCCGCCTCGGGTCCCAGGCCGGCCTTCACGAGCGCGCGCAGGAGCTCCTCCGGCACGCCCCGGAGGGAGAGCCTCTTGACGAGCGAGAGCCACTCCTGCGTCTCGGTGAAGAGGCGGACGAGGGCCGCGCCGGAGACGGAGACGCCGGTCGGCTCGGTCACGAGGGCGCGGTCGTCGCCGATGCGCGAGAGGAGGAACCGGGCGTACTCCTTGTCGTCCTTCAGGAAGCTCTCGCGCTTGCCGTCGACGACCTTGTAGAGCGGCGGCTGCGCGATGTAGATGTAGCCGCGCTCGAGGGCGGCCCGCATCTGCCGGAAGAAGAACGTCAGGAGGAGCGTCCGGATGTGGGAGCCGTCCACGTCGGCGTCCGTCATCAGGACGACCTTGTGGTAGCGGATCTTCTCGACGTCGAACTCCTCGCCGATCCCCGCGCCGAGCGCGAGGATCAGGGAGCGGATCTCGGTCGCGGCGAGCATCTTGTCGAAGCGCGCCTTCTCGACGTTCAGGATCTTCCCGCGGAGCGGGAGGATCGCCTGCGTCCTCCGGTCGCGCCCCTGCTTGGCCGAGCCTCCCGCCGAGTCGCCCTCGACGATGAAGAGCTCGGAGAGCGCCGGGTCGGCCTCCTGGCAGTCGGCGAGCTTGCCGGGGAGGCCCGCGCCGTCGAGCGCCCCCTTCCGGCGGACGAGCTCGCGGGCCCGGCGGGCGGCCTCCCGCGCCCGGGCCGCCTCGATGATCTTGTCGACGATCCTCCGGGCGACCTTCGGGTTCTCCTCGAAGAAGGCCGAAAGCTTCTCGTAGGTCACCGTCTGGACCCACGTCTTGGCCTCCTGGGAGACGAGCTTCTCCTTCGTCTGCGAGGAGAACTTCGGGTCGCGGATCTTGAGAGAGACGACGGCGGTCAGCCCCTCGCGGCAGTCGTCGCCCGAGAGGTTCGTGTCCTTCAGGTTCTTCGTGAGGTTGTTGGCCTCGGCGTACCGCTGGATCGCGCGGGTCAGCGCCGCCCGCAGCCCCTCGAGGTGGGTCCCGCCGTCCTTGTTCGAGATCGTGTTCGTGAAGCAGAAGATCTGCTCCTGGTACCCGTCGTTCCACTGCAGGGCGACGTCGAGGCGCTCGTTCTTCGCGTCCTGGACCGGGTCTCCCGAGGGGTCCTTCACGTCGGTGAAGAAGATGACGTTCTCGTGGAGCCGCTCGCGGTTCTTGTTGAGGTGCTCGACGAACGAGGAGATCCCCCCCTCGTACCGGAAGTCGTGGCGCTTCTCCCCCTTCTCGTCCCGCTCGTCGACGACCTCGATCGTGACCCCCGGGTTCAGGAAGGCGAGCTCGCGCATCCGCTGCGAGAGCGCGTCGAAGTTGTAGGCCGTGACCGAGAAGATCTCGGGGTCGGCGCGGAAGGTGAGCTTCGTCCCCGTCTTGTTCGTCTTCCCGACCTCGCGGAGGGGCTGCAGCGGCTTCCCCTTCGCGTACGGCTGCTGCCAGACGCGCCCGCCGCGCCGGATCTCGACGTCGAGCGTGGCCGAGAGGGCGTTCACGACGGAGAGGCCGACGCCGTGCAGGCCGCCCGAGACCTTGTAGGCGTTGTCGTCGAACTTCCCGCCGGAGTGCAGGTCGGTGAGGATGATCTCGAGCGTCTCGCGGCCGTGGACCGGGTGGATGCCGACCGGGATGCCGCGGCCGTTGTCCTCCACGGTCACGGTCTCGTCGGCGTGCACCGTCACCGTCACGCGGTCGCAGTAGCCGACCTGCGCCTCGTCGATTGCGTTGTCGACGAGCTCGGTCACCATGTGATGGAGGCCCGTGATGTCGTCGGTGTTTCCGATGTACATCCCGGGGCGCTTGCGCACCGCCTCGAGCCCCTTCAGGAGCTTGATCGACTCGGTCCCGTAGCTGTTGTCGCGGCCCTCGAGCGGGGCCTCGTCCGTGTCAGGAGGCGAGGACATCATCGGACCTTTCCCCCGGCCACCGGGCCGGGGCGGGGAGGAACGCCGTCCGTTCGGGAGAGGGCCCCGACGGGGCGAGGCGGCCGGCCTCGACGCGCCAGGCGGCGCCTGTCGGAAGGGGGAGGTCGCGGGCGACCCGCTCGCGCGCGGAGGTGAGGAAGACCTGTCCGTCGTCGGGGAGCGATTCGGCGAAGCGCGAGAGGACGCCCGGGTCCCACTCGGAGTCGAAGTCGTCGAAGGCGAAGACGGGAACGCCGCCGCCCGCGTCGGCGAGGAGGGCCCTCTCCGCGAGCGCCCAGGCGAGGACGAGCGCGCGCGCCTCTCCGGAAGACGCACGCGCCGCGAGGGGGAGCGTGCCGGAGAGGAGGACGAGGTCGTCGCGGTGCGGTCCGAAGAGCGCTCTCCCTGCGCTCCGCTCCCTCTCCTCGCGGAGCCGGAGGCCGGATCGGAGCGCTTCGGCGAGGAGCGGAAGCGGGGCCTCCGCGGGAAGCTCCGAGACGAGCCGGAGGGAGATCTCCCGGTAGGGGAGGCCGAGGAGGCGGGCGTTCTCCTCGATCTTCCGGCCGAGAGGACCGACCCAGCGTCGCCGGGAGGCCGCGATCGCGGCCCCGGCGGAGGAGAGGACCTCCTCGAAGGCGACGAGGGCGTCCCGGTCGGGCCGCCCGGGGGCGCCGAGGAGCGCGACGCGGTCGGCGCGCGCCTTCTCGTAGCGGCGGTGCTCGGCCGCGAGGGCGGGCTCGTGGGCCACCGCCACGCGGTCGAGCGCGCGGCGGCGATCGGAGGGCGGACCCCCCAGCCGGCCCAGGTCCGCGGAGGTCAGCGCGACGAGAGGGAGCCGCCGGCTCGCCTCCACGCGCGAGACCTTCCGTCCGTTCCAGAAGTGCTCCCGCCGTCCCTTCCCGAGACGGGCAGCGAGCTCCCCGGCCGGCTCCCCTTCGAGGCGGACGGCGACCGTCGCCTCCCCCTCCCCCTCGCGGACGACGTCCGCGAGATCGGCGGTCCGGAAGGACGCGCGCCCGGAGACGAGAGCGAGGCTCTCGAGCACGTTCGTCTTCCCCTGTCCGTTGGCGCCGACGAGCAGGTTCAGCCGCGGGTGAAATCCGAGACGAGCAGGCGCGAGGTTACGAAAGGACTCGACCGAGAGGGTTCCGATCACCACGTGTGGACGCGCACCCCCTCAGACGCGCATCGGCATGACGACGTAGAGGTAGCTCTTCAGCCCGGCCACGGGCTCCGCAGGCCTTCCCTGGCACTGCGACCCCTCGTCCTTGACGAAGAGGTGAACCTTCTCGGTCTCGCACGCCTCGAGGAACTGCTCGAGGTAGCGCGAGTTCAGCCGGAGGGTGACGGGGTCGGCCTCGTACTCGGCGCCGATCTCCTGGTCGCCGTCGCCGACGTCCTGGCTCTCGGAGGAGACGACGAGGGCGCCTTCCTTGAACGAGAGGCTGACCGCTTTCAGCCGGTCGCCGGAGAGGAGGGAGATCCGGCGGACTGCGCCGAGAAGCTCTTCCCTCACGACGGTCGCCCGCTTCGTGTTCTCCTTGCTGATGACCTTCTCGTAGTCGGGGAAGCGCCGGTCGTCGAGCTTGGAGAAAATCCGGCGACGCCCCAGCGTGAACCCGATGTGATTCGTCCCGCGGACGATCGTGACGGCGGTCTCGTCCTCGGCGTCGAGGCGCGAGAGCTCGTCGAGGACCTTCTTCGAGACGAGGATCGCCTCGAACCCGGCGTCGGCCTTGGCGTCCTCCACCTCGATCAGGGCCAGTCGGTGCCCGTCCGTCGCGGCCATCTCGAGGCCCGTCCCCTTCGGCTTCAGGAGCGCGCCCTGGAGCTGGAGACGGATCTCCTCCGTCGAGACGGCGAACCGGACCTTTTCGACCATCCGGCGCAGGGCGCCGAAGGGGAGCGTCAGCGTCGGCCCGCCGGCCGCTTCGGGGCGCGTCGGGAAGTCCGTCGCCGGGAGGCCGTTGAGACGGATCCGGATCTTCGGCGCCTTGCACTCGATCAGGACGTGGTGATTCTCGAGGACCCGGAGACGGACTTCCGCTGCCGCGGGCAGGTCGCGCACGACGTCGAAGAGCTTCCGGGCCGGAACGGTGACGGCGCCCGGGACGGCGAGCGAGAGGGTCTCTATCTCCGAGACGAAGGTCGTATCGAGGTCTGTCGCCGTCAGAGTGAGCATCCCGTCGCGGGCGTCGAGAAGGACGTTCGAAAGGATCTGGTGGGGCGTCCGCCGTTCCACCACACCCTGCATCAGGCTCATCTCTCGGGCCAGGGTGGCTGCCGGAAGTGTCAGCTCCACATCCCCTCCACTGATTCCTTAAATTCTAGCACCGAAAGAGTTACAGAAGTAGTAGTAGGCGGGATCGAGGGTTGTGGGAAGAGGCCGGAAAGGAAGGAGGGAGCGGGGGTTATCGGGGCGAAGGAGATGTGCATATCTCGGCGGAGCCCTGTGCGTTTCGCGGAGTCGGAGCCGGGGAAGGGGAAAGGAGCCGGGGGATTGCACAGGGGCTCCCGGGGAAATTCACCGGAATTGAGCGACGAGGACCGCGACCTCCCGGTCGAACTCGGGGTCCTCTTCCCGGCGAGCGGAGATCTTCTTGATGGAGTGGAGGGCGGTCGTGTGGTGCTTGTCGCCGAAGAGGCGGCCGATCTCGGGAAGGGAGAGCCCGATCGCCTCCTTGAGGACGTACATCGCGACCTGGCGGGGAAAGACGATCTTCTCCCTCTTCGTCCGGGCCCGGAGCTCGGCCGGCTTCAGGCCGTAGTGGGCGGCGACGGCCTTGAGGATCTCGGCGGGAGACGTCTTCGAGGAGTCGTCGGGGAGGATTCCGCGAAGGGCCTCCTCCGCGAGCTCGCGCGTGATCGGCTCCCCCCGCATCGAGGAGACGAGGACGACCCTGTTGAAGTAGCTCTCGAGCTCACGGACGTGGGTCTTGATCTTCCCGGAGAGGTAGTAGGCGGTGTCGTCGTCCAGCTCCACCTGGGCGACCTCGGCCTTGTGGCGGAGGATCGCGACCTTCGTCTCGAAGTCGGGCTGCTGGATGTCGACGACGAGGCCCCCCTCGAAGCGGCTCTTCATCCGGTCGGTCAGGCCCGGGATGTCGCGGGGGAGGACGTCGGAGGTGAAGACGATCTGGCTCCCGATGGAATAGAGCGCGTTGAACGTCTGGAAGAGCTCGTCCTCGGTCGTCGCCTTGCCGGCGAGGAACTGGACGTCGTCGAACAGGAGGACGTCGGCATTGAGAAGGCGCTGCCGGACCTGATCCATCCGGTTGAAGCGGATGCCGGTGACGACCTCCTTGACGAACGTCTCGGAGTAGACGTACAGCACTCGCTCGCCGGGACGCCGGGAGAGGCGGCGATGCCCGATCGCCTGCATCAGGTGGGTCTTCCCGACGCCGGTGGGGCCGCAGATGAAGAGGGGGTTGTACCGGTGGGAGGTCTGGTCGGCGACGTGAAGCGCCGCGGCGTGGGCGAGCTGGTTCGGCTTCCCGATGACGAAGTGCTCGAACGTGTAGGCGGGGTTGAGGTCGCCGACGCGGGAGCGATTCGGCTGCGGCCGGGCCGGGGAGACGACGGCCCGGGCGTCGTCCCGCCCCTCGAGGACGAAACGGATCTCGCGGGCGCCGAGGCCGGCGAGGCGGGCGGCCTCGGCGATCTGGTCCCCGTATTCGCGAGGGATGTAGTCGATGAAGAGAGGGCTGGAGATGAGGACGAAGACGGCGTCCGTCGTCTCGCCCTTCTGCCTCGTGCCGCGGAACCAGGTGTCGAAGTCGCGCTCGTCGACCCGGCTCTTCAGGTGCTCGAGGATCTTTTCCCAGGAAGTAGGTTTTTCCACGACGACTGCACCGACGCGAGGGAGACCGCCCGGGAGGAGCGGGGGCGGATGCTAGCACGCGGCGACCGTGGCCCCCGGCGTCGCGGCACGAGCGCGGTTGACAGGAGGCCCGGTTCCCCGGAGAATCCGCCCCTCGCGCTCCCAGATTCGGGAGAGGTGGTGTCATGAAGAGAACGTTTCAGCCCAACAACCGCCGCCGGAAGAAGACGCACGGCTTTCTCGTCCGGATGAGGACGAAGAACGGCCGGGCGGTGCTCGCCCGTCGACGGGCGAAGGGTCGCAAGCGCCTCACCGTCTGAGGCCCCCCGCCGTCCGCGGCGGAGCTTCGGAGTCGATGTCGCCCGACCCTCCCCGCCGTCCCTCCGGGGCGTCCCGGACCCGGGGACCGGAGTCGTTCGGGAAGGAGCGCCGGATCCTCCGGCGAGCCGAATACCTCCAGATCTACGAGACCGGCCGGCGCATCGCCGGGCGGTCTCTCGTCTTTTTCCTGCGCCCGGGAACGGGCGGGGCGCCGCGGCTCGGAATCACGATCACGAAGAAGACCGGGTCGTCCGTCGTGCGCAACCGCCTCCGGCGGAGGATACGAGAACTCTTCCGACGTACGAGGCCGTTCCCGGCGCCGGTCGACCTCGTGGTGAACGTGCGGCCTGGAGCGGAGAAGGCCCCGTACCGGGACCTCGCCGAGGACTTCGCGCGGCTCGCCCGGAGGGCCGAGGAGGCGGGGCGGTGAGCGGGGCGGGTCCGGGACCGGGGGCGCGCGCGGCGGCTGCCACCCTGTCAGCCTACAAGAGATACGTCTCCCCGCTGCTTCCTCCCGCGTGCCGATTTCACCCCACCTGCTCGGAGTACGCGCGGGAGGCGATCCTCCGGCACGGGCTCCCGCGCGGGACGTGGCTTACGATCCGCCGGCTGGCCCGGTGCCATCCGTTTCACCCGGGCGGGTTCGACCCGGTCCCCTGATCCCCCCTCGAGGAGTTGCCCTTGGACTCGAAGCGTCTCGCCCTGGCATTCGGCGCCTCCGCCGCCATCCTGATCCTCTGGACCCTGCTCTTCCCGCCGCCGAAGCCGGCTCCGCGGGCCGCGACGCCGGCGATGCCGACGAAGGCGATGGCGACGACCGAGAGCTCGGAGCCCACCGCCGCGACGCCGGTGCCGTCCGCCGCGGCGGCCCCGGCAGCGGCGCCCGCGCCGGAAGCCGTCGCGCCGATCGTGGCGGCCGCTCCGCGCCACCTGACGGTGAAGAACGGCGTCCTCGCGGTCCGGCTCTCGAACCGCGGCGGCGAGGTCGTCTCCGCGGTGCTGACTCGGTTCCAGGGAGGGCACGGCGCGGAGGCGCCGCTGGAGCTCGTCCGGAAGGACGCTCCCTTCGCGGGACGGACGCTCGTCTACGACCCGGCCGACCCGTTCCTCGCCCGAGCCGGAGCCGCCCTCCACGAGACGACGGTCGAGCCGGGCAAGGACGAGGTCGTCGTCCGATTCCGGTACCGGGAGAGCGACGGCCAGGGGGTGACGCGGTCCTACACGTTCGGCACCGGCTACGTCGTCGGGCTCCGCGTGGAGCGCGAGGGGGGAAGGAACGCGACAGCGGCCGTCGTCCTCGGGCCGGGCGTCGGAAACCCGACCGAGGAGGAGCTCGCGAACCGGTACACGAAGCCCGGGTCGAGCGTGACGCTCTCGGCGAGCCGTTCGGTCTCGAGGAAGGCGAAGGACGGGCTGAAGGAGCCGGTCGCCCTCGGAGCGGGGCTCCTGGCCGCCGGGCTCGAGGACAACTACTTCGTGACGGCCTTCCTTCCGGGAGCGAAAGAGTCGGTCACGCTGCGCCCGGTCTCCCTCGTGGCCCCGGCCGGACCGGCGAAAGGGGCGGTGCCCGCCGCGGCGCCGGAGCCGCTGGTGGAGACCGAGGTGGTCGCGACCGCATCCGGAACTCTCGAGACGGGCCTCTACCTCGGGCCGAAGGACATCGACGTCCTCCGGACGGTCCGGCCCGGGATGGAGAAGCTGATCGACTACGGCTGGTTCGCCGTGATCGTCTCGCCCCTCCTCTGGCTCCTGAAGCAGTTCCACGCCGCGATCCCGAACTGGGGGGTCGCGATCATTCTCGCCACGGTCGTCATCAAGGTCGTCCTCTTCCCGCTGACATGGAAGCAGCTCGTCTCGATGAAGAAGATGAGCGCGCTGCAGCCGAAGATGGAGGCGATCCGGCAGAAGTGGACGCCGAAGCTGAAGAGCGATCCGCAGGCGCGCCTGAAGATGAACGAGGAGACGATGGCGCTCTACAAGGCGGAGAAGGTGAACCCCGCCGGAGGCTGTCTCCCGCTCCTCCTCCAGATGCCGATCCTGATCGCGTTCTACAACCTCCTCAGCCACGCGATCGACCTTCGGCACGCGCCGTTCGCGCTCTGGATTCAGGACCTCTCGGCGAAGGACCCCTACTACGTCACGCCGATCCTGATGACGCTGACGATGTGGCTCCAGCAGCAGATGATGCCGGCCACGGGCGACGCGACGACGAGGAAGGTGATGGGCTTCCTGCCCCTCGTCTTCGGCTTCATGTTCAAGGACATGCCTTCGGGGCTCGTCCTCTACTGGCTCGTGCAGAACGTCCTGTCCATTGCCCAGCAGCTCCTCCTCGAGCGGTACACGGACCTCGGGATGCGCCCGAAGGCGGCGAAGAAGGCGTGACCGGGGCGGGCGTGCGCCGGACGGAGGGGCCAAAACGGTGGCCCCTCCGTCCGG
>JAGOBQ010000583.1 GCA_017999215.1 Thermoanaerobaculia bacterium | reverse complement strand
GGCGGCGATCGACATCGCCTGGGTGGAGGTCGTCGTGTCGGAGGCGTTCACGATGAGGAGCGCCCGCGCCGGAACGCCGCGCCGGCGGCTCTCCCCGTAGTCGCGGTCGATGACGAGGGCGCTCGAAACCCGGCCCTCGTCCATCTCGCGGCGGAGCTCGTCGAACGAGCTCACGGAGCCGACGACGTCGAAGTACTGGCTCGCCGCCATCTTCGCGACGAGCTCGCGGCTGTCGAAGGAGCGGTCCTCGTCGAGGACGATCGTCTTCAGGTGCTTGACGTCGTAGTTGATCGCGTACCCGAAGATGAACGTCTGCATCACCGGGATGAAGACCATCATCCGGAGCGTGATCGTGTCCCTCCGGAGCTGGAGGAACTCCTTGCGCATGAGGGCGAGGAGGCGGTTCACGTCGTCGCCGTCCTTGTCGGCGGCCGCGCGGCGGCCTTCCGTTCGGCGTACCCGCGGGCGAGGTCCACGAAGACGTCTTCCAGCGAGGGCTCGGCGACCGCGGGGACGCCGAACCGCGAGACGAGGGAGAAGGCGTCGTCGACGCGCCCCTCGCGGGCGAGGACCCGGAGCCTCAGGCCGAAGAGGTACGCGTCCTCCAGCGGCGCCGCTCCGCGGACGGCGGCGAGGGCCTCGAACGGGGCGCCCTCGAGGTCGACCTCGAAGAGCCGGCCGGAGATGCCGCGCTTGAGCGCGTGGGGCGCCCCGTGGGCGATCAGGTCGCCGTTGAGGATGAAGGCGAGCTCGTCGCACTGCTCGGCCTCGTCCATGTAGTGCGTCGTCACGAGGACCGTCATCCCCTTCTCGGCGGCGAGGTCGTAGATGAGCTCCCAGAAGAGCCGCCGCCCCTTCGGGTCGACGCCGCCGGTCGGCTCGTCGAGGAAGAGGAGGAGCGGCTCGTGGAGGAGCGCGGCCGCGAGCGCGACGCGCTGGCGCATGCCGGTGGAGAGCGATTCCGTGAGGGTCCCCATCAGGCGCTCGAAGCGGAGAGCGCCGGAAAGCTCCCGGATCCGCTCGTCGAGCCGCGGGCCCGCGAGCCCGTAGACGCGCCCGAAGAACCGGAGGTTCTCCTCGACGGTCAGGTCGAGGTAGAGCGAGAACTTCTGGCTCATGTACCCGAGGCGGCTCTTCCACCGCTCGGTGTCGGTCACGTCGAGGCCGTCGAAGCCGCGGGCGGTCCCGGACGTCGGGTTGAGGAGCCCGGCGAGCATCCGGATCGTGGTCGACTTCCCGGAGCCGTTCGGGCCGAGGAAGCCGAAGACCTTCCCGCGCGGCACGTCGAACGAGACGCCGTTCACGGCGACGAAGTCCCCGAACTTCTTCACGAGCCCCTCGGCGCGGAGGAAGACCTCCGGAGGAAGCGGCGCGCGGGAAGAGGTCACCGCTTTCATGCCCCCACCTCGTCGCCGGCCAGGACGAACACGTCCTCGAGCGTCGGCGGGACGATCCGGATCCCGTCGGCCGGGACGAGGCCCTCGAGGCCGGCGCGCACGGAGTCGAGGATCTCCGGCCCGGTGCCGGCGGCGCCCCGCAGGTGGAGCCGCGTGCCGAAGAGCGAGACGTCGTCGACGGCGTCGAGGCGGGAGAGGCGCTGCCGGACGCCGTTGCGGTCGGGGGAGAGGACCTCGAGGATCGGGCGGGGAAAGGCCGCGAGGACCTCGTCGCGGGTGCCGACGGCGAGGAGCTTCCCCTCGTCGAGGAACCCGAGGCGGGTCGCGTACTCGGCCTCGTCCATGTACGGCGTCGAGACGACGATCGTGAGCCCCTCGTGGTGGAGCTCGTTGAGGACGAGCCAGAACTCGCGGCGCGAGACCGGGTCGACGCCGGTCGTCGGCTCGTCCAGGAGGAGGAGGCGGGGGCGCGTCAGGAGCGCCGCGACGAGAGCGAGCTTCTGCTTCATCCCGCCCGAGAGCGCTCCGGCCAGGCGGGCGCCGAACGGGGCCATCCCGACGCGGTCGAGGAGCTCGGACGAGCGCGTGCGCGCCTCGGCCGCGGGGACGGAGTAGAGCCGGGCCCTCAGGTCGAGGTTCTCGTCGACGGTCAGGTCCTCGTAGAGGGAGAAGCGCTGCGGGACGAGCCCGAACGTGGCGCCTTCCGCGCGCCGGAGCGTTCCCGCCGTCGGGGTGATCAGTCCCGCGACGAGGCGGAAGAACGTCGTCTTCCCGGCGCCGTCGGGACCGATCAGCGCGAAGAGCTCCCCCTCGGCGATGCGCAGATCGACGCCCCGAAGGGCGGCGTGCGCTCCGAACCGCTTCTCGAGTCCGTGGGCTTCGATCATCGCCGTCTCAGCGAAGGGAAGCCGACGGGACCGCCGGCGGCTTCGTCGTGCCGTCGGCCGCCTCCCCGGCCGTCTCGACGACCACCTCCGCGGGCTGGCCCGGAACCAGGGGGGCGTCCCAGCCGGCGTCGAGGTCGACCTTCGCGGCGTAGACGAGGTTGACGCGCTCCTCGCGCGTCTCGACCGCCTTCGGCGTGAACTCCGCGGTCGGGGAGATCTCGGTGACCCGGGCGGGGAAGCCCCGGCCGGGGAAGGCGTCGACGAAGACCTGCGCGGCGAGCCCCGGCCGGACGCGTCCGAGCTTCGTCTCGGGGACGAACGTCCGGACGTAGAGCCGGTCGGCGAAGGCGAGCGTCAGCGCGGGCTGGCCTGCTCCCAGGAGGAGGCCCGGCTCGGCCATCCGGTGGAGGACGACGCCGTCGGACGGCGCGCGGATCTCGGCTTCGCGGACGACCGTCTCCGACTGCTTCAGGACCGTCTCGGCGCGACGGACGTCGGCCCGCGCCCCCTCGGTCTGGAAGCGGCGGAATCCCTCGCGAGCGAGGGCGAGGCGCTCCGCGCTCGCCGTCCGTGCGGCCATCGTCCTCTCGAGCTCGGTCCGGGCCCGGTCGAGGTCCCGCGGGATCCCGACCTTCTTCGCCATCAGAGTCTCCTGGCGGGCGAGCTCCTTCCGCGCGAGCTCCAGGGCCGCCTGCTTGTCGGCGAGGTCGGCCTCTGCGGCGGCGACCTCCTGGTCCCGGCTTCCCGACTGGAGGTCGTGGAGGCGAGCGGCGGCCGAGCCGAGGGCGTCGCGGTCCCTCTCGACCGAGAGGGCCGGCTCGCCGAGGGCGAGCCGGACGAGGAGGTCGCCCGCCGTCCCGCGGCCGCC
>JAGOBQ010000582.1 GCA_017999215.1 Thermoanaerobaculia bacterium | reverse complement strand
CGCGCCCGCCCCGCCGCGCGCGGCGTTCGCGGCGGCCGCGCCGGGCGCCGCGCGGCGGGCCGTCGCCGCGTCGCGGGCCGAGGGGAGCTTCGCCCAGACGTCGCTCCCGACGGCGTGGGGGAGCCCGACGAGGACGAGGAGCGCGGCGACGTCGGTCCAGCCGAACCGGTCGCTCACCGGGAAGGAGAGGAGGGGCCGCGGCCAGCCCGTCCGCGCGAGCGAGGCGAGCGCGAGGGGGAGCGCGACGCCGACGATCCCGACGATCATCAGGCCGAGCTGGAGGAGGTCGGTCCGGAGGACGGCGCGCTGCCCGCCGAGGGCCGTGTAGGCGACGAAGAGGAGCGCCGTCCCGACCAGGACCGGCGTCGGCGGCCAGTCCGTCAGCGAGCTGACGACGGTCTCCGTCGCCTGAGCGAGGAGGGCGAACCAGACGATCTCGGCGAGGACGACGAGGACGGCGGCGACCTTCCGGACGCGCGGTCCGTAGAACCGGCCGACGACCGCCGCGAGCGTCACCTCGCCCGTCTCGCGGACGCGTCGCGCGAGGAAGAGCCCGAGGCCGAGGAGGCCGAGCGCCCCGGCGAGGTCGAGCCAGGCGCCCGGGAGGCCCTTCGCGGCGACGAGCGAGGCCAGGACGAGCGTCGTCGACCCGCCGATCACCGTGGAGGTGAGGCCGGCCCAGGTCGGGAGGAAGCCGAAGGAGCGGTCGCCCAGGAGGAACGACTCGGCCGAGCGCGAGGCCCGGCGGGCGGCGAAGAGGCCGACGAGGAGGACCGCGGCCCCATAGACGACGAGCGCGGGGATCACGCGCGGACCTCGCGGGTTACGATCGGATCGTGAAGAGGACGTTCACGTTCGAGGAGGCGCGCAAGGTCCTGCCGGCCGTCCGGGAGCGGACCCGGCGCGCCATCGCACGGATCGAGGCGCTCGGGGAGCCGTGGGAGGCGCCGGCCGGGCCGGAGGCCCGGGCGATCCTCCTCGCCTGGGCCCGCGAGATGGAGGAGCTCGGGATCGAGGTGAAGGGCCCCGGCCTCGTCGACTTCGACTCGGGCGACGGCTACTGGTGCTGGCGTTGGCCCGAGGAGGCGATCGACTACTACCACGGATACGACGAAGGGTTCGGGGGGCGGGTCAGGATCCAGTGACCGCGTGGCCCGAGCGGGCCGAGGCGCGGGGAACGCCCACCTGGAACGCGTCGATCCGCCGGCGCAGCTCCTCCGGGAGGGGGGACTTCCGCCCCTCCTTCCAGTCCCAGCCGACCTGCACCGTCCGGCCCGACGCGACGACGCGGACCTCGGCGTCGACGGAGCCGCCCGCGGCGACGACGCGGTAGTCGAACGCGAACGACGTCGTCCCGAAGTCCCCGGCGCGGCAACCGACGAGGAGCCGCTCGCCGAGGCGGACCGGCGAGGAGTAGTCGCATTCGGCGCGCGCCACGACGAAACCGATCCGCTCCGGCGCGACCGCCTCGCCCGGCGCGCCCCCCGGGTGGACCGCCAGCCAGAAGGCGAGCCGGGCCTGCTCGAAATAGGTGAGGTAAACCGCGTTGTTCACGTGCCCCATGGCGTCGAGGTCGCGGAACCGGACCTCGACGGGAACGACGCACGGAAACTCGGGAAGTCGGACGTCGCGCATCCGGATCGACTCTAGCACCCCGCTTCGGGTGAGAATACGGGTCCGGTGGCACGCCCTCCCAATCTCGACGACGACCTCGACTTCCTTCTCGACCGCGCCCTGCGCGGCGAGGGGGAGATCGACGAGAACCTGCGCGCGCGCCTCTCGCAGGCGTTCCCCGCGCTGCGGGTCCCGCTTCCGCCCGCAGAGGGACGCGCCGCGGCGCCGAAGACGCCGGCGGCGCCCCCGGCCGCCCCGCACGCGGCGGAGGCGACCGGACCGATCGAGGCGCCCGGGGCGAACGCGCCGAGCTTCGCCGAGGCGCTCCCTCTCGGCATCGTCCTCTCCGACGCCTCGGGCCTCGTCCGGAGCGCGAACGCGATGGCGCGGAGGATCTTCGGCGCCGAGGCGATCGCGCTCGAGGGGCGGCGCGTCATCGAGCTCTTCGAGGCGGTCGAGCGGGCCCAGCTCGCCGGGCTCCTCGAGGACGCCTTCCGCGGGCGTCCGACGCGCGAGGTCGCGCTCAACGCCGCGAACCCGGCGGGAGCGGTCGCCGTCCGCGTCTCGGCCGCGGGGCGGTTCGGCCCCGACCGAAAGCTGACTCAGGTCGTCTGGACGGTCCGGGAGGCGGGCGTGAATCCGGCCGCGCTGGAGGTCCACGTCCACAGCGGCAAGCAGGAGCTCCTCGCCGAGCTCGGCATGGAGCTGGGGCGGGAGGTGAGCCCCCTTCTCGTCCGCCTCACCGAGTCGCTCGTGTCGGTCCAGCGCGTCCTCTCCTCCGGGGGAGAGGAGCCTCCGGCGGAACGCGAGGCGATTCGCGTGAAGATCGCCGACGCGCTCTCGGGGCTCCTCCGCCTCTCCGAGGTCGTCACGGAGCTCGAGCGCTTCTCCGCGACCGCGCCGCTGAAGATCGAGACCATCGACCCGTCGGAGATCCTGGAGCGGGCCCAGAAGCTCCTCGGCCGCCGGCTCAAGGGAGCGAAGCTCCGGGTGCGAAACGACATGGACGAGCCGGCGCCGAAGGTGCTCGCCGACGCGCCCCGGCTGGTCGAGATCTTCGTCAACCTCCTCCGAAACGCGCGGAACGCGATCCTCCGCCGCTTCGAGGGGGCCGACCCGGAAGCGAGCGCGGCGATGAAGCGCCTCGTCGTCGTCCAGGCGTTCGTCCGGGACTCCTACGTCGCCCTCGTCTTCACGAACAACGGCGTGCCGGTCCCGCAGGCCGACCACGAGCGGATCTTCCTTCCCTCGTTCCAGGCCCGCGACCCGGAGCGCAGCGGCCTCGGCCTGCCCGAGACCGCCGCCCTCATCAAGCAGATGGGAGGCGCGATCCGCTGCGAGCCGCTCGGCGAGCAGGGGACCCGCTTCATCCTCACGCTGCCGAAGGCGTAGGAGCCTCGGCCGACCCGGCGGTCCGGGTTCCCCCGGAACACGCGAGAGGAGCGCGGGTCCGCGCGGCGCGGGGGGGGCTGAGGGGGCGCGGGGGAGGCGGAAGCGCCTCCCCCGAAGGAATGCCGTTGGGACCCGGCGGTCCGGGTC
>JAGOBQ010000581.1 GCA_017999215.1 Thermoanaerobaculia bacterium | reverse complement strand
CTCTTCGTCCTGTTCGCCTCTTCGCCGGCCCGCCCCGCCTCCTCCCCCCTCTCCCGCTGCCGTTCCGCCTCCGCGAGCGCCCGCTCCGTCCGCTCCTTCCCCTCGCGCAGGCTCCGGGTCCGCTCCTCGACGACCTCCACGAGCTCGCGTTCGCGCACCTCGAGCTGCGCGACGCGGAAGCGGTAGCCCGTGTAGGCGACGGCGAGGGCGAACGTCCCGACGACGAGCCAGAAGAACGGGCGCTGGTCGAGGCGGGGCTTCAGGCGGAACGCGAACGAGGCTTCGTTCTCGTTCCAGACGCCGCTCTCGTTCGCCGCGGCGACCCGGAACGTGTACGAGCCCGGCGAGAGGCTCGTGTACCAGGCCGTCCGACGCGTGCCGACCTCGACCCAGTCGGCGTCGACGCCCTCGAGCCGGACCCGGAAGACGACCCGCGACGGGACCCGGAGGCTCGGCGCCGTGTACTGGAACTCGAACCGCCGCGCTCCCGGCGCGAGCTCGAGGAAGCTCCGGGCCGACTCGACGACGTCGTCGACCTTCACGACCTCGACGTGGACCGGCGGCGGCACGGGATTCCGGTAGAGGCCCTGCGGGTCGACGGTGACGACCCCTTCGATCGTCGGGAAGTGAAGACGGCCGTCGGGGCCGCGGGCGCCGGCGGGCTGGTTCGCCCCGTTGCACTCCCGGTTGCGCATGCCGTCCTCGACGCCGAACGGGCGGCACCTGACCCGCCGCGCCGCGCCCCGGGCCACGGCGTCGAGCTCCCGCAGCGAGACCGCGTAGATCCCGCGGTTGCAGGAGATCCAGAGGTTCCCCTGGCCGTCCGGGAGGATCGAGAAGACGGCGTCGTCGTAGAGCCCCTCGCGCGTCGTCACGGCCGAGAAGAAGCCGTCGCGAAAGCGGTTCAGCCCCCCGCCGTAGGTCCCGACCCAGAGCGTCCCGTCCTCCTCCTCGTGGATCGTGTTGACGATCTCGATCGAGATCCCCTGCTCGCGCCCGAAGCGCGTGAACCGCCCGCCATCGAAGCGGAAGAGCCCTCCCCCGTTCGTCCCGATCCAGAGGTTCCCGGCGCGGTCTGGGAGGAGCGCGTGGACCGTCTCGTTCCGGAGGCCGTCGGCCGCCCCCCAACGCCGGATCGTCCCGTCGCGGGCGATCCGCGTCAGCCCGCCGCCGCGCCCGCCGAGGAAGACGCTCCCGTCCCGCGTCCCCGTGATCGCGCAGATCGAGTCGCTCGCGAGCCCGTCCGCCTTCCGCAGCGTCCGGACGACCCGCCCCTGCCGCACGATGCTGACGCCGCCCCCCCGGGTCCCGAGCCACACGGCCCCGTCGGGCGCCTGCCAGATCGCCTGCACGCCCGGGGCGGCGAGCCCTTCGGCGGTGCCGATCGTCGTCACCCGCTCCCCTCGCCGGACGTTGACGCCCGCCGAATCGGTCCCCGACCAGACGGCCCCGTCCCGGTCGACGAAGACGGCCCAGGCGATGTCCGCGGAGAGGCCCTCCGCGGTCCCCCACGGCGTGAAGGAGGCGTCCGAGAGCTTGTTCAGGCCGCCGTCCTGGGTCCCGACCCAGAGCGTCCCCTCGCGGTCCTCCAGGAGGGCGAGGACGTTCGGCGCGGGGAGCCCTTCGCGGAGCGTGAACGTCGAGAGGCGTCCGCCGGCCCACCGGGCGAGCCCCCCGGACGTCCCGATCCAGAGCGTTCCGCGCCGGTCCCGGAGGGCGCAGTTGACGACCTCGCCCGGGAGCCCGTCCGAGCGGCCGAGCGCGTCGACCCTCCCCTGCCGCAGGAGGCGCAGCCCGTGGACGGTCCCGACGACGAGCGTGCCGTCGGCGCCCGCGTGGATCGACTGGACCGCGTCGGAGACGCCGGCCGGAACGAAGCGCCGTTCCGCGCGGCGGAAGAGGCCCCGGTCCGTCCCCGCCCAGACGACTCCGGCCTCGTCCACCGCGACCGCCCGGACCGCTCCTCCGGGCAGGCCGTTCGACGCCTCGCGGGTCTCGAACGAGCCTCCGGCGCGCGTCGCGAGGCCCGTCTCGGTCCCGATCCAGAGCGTCCCGGCGCCGTCCTCGGCGAGGCACCTCACGATGTCGCTCCCGAGCCCCTCGGATCGGCCGAACGTCCGGATCGTCCCGTCCTGGAGGACGCTCAGCCCTCCCCCTTCGGTGCCGAGCCAGAGCTGGCCGCTCCGGTCCTCGAGGAGCGCGAGGACTCGATTGTGCCGAAGCTCCGGCGCCGAGGCCTTGTCCCAGACGACGAAGCGGACCCCGTCGAACCGCGCGAGCCCTTCCTGGGTGCCGATCCAGAGGTAGCCGTCGCGCGTCTGCGCGAGGGCTTCGGCCGAGCTCTGGGGAAGCCCCTGCCTCACGCCCCACACCTCGTGCCGGAACTGGGAGATCGCCTTCCCGGGATCGAGCGCCTCCGCTGGGGCGACGGCGAGGAGGACCGCGAGGATCCCCGGGGCGAGCGCGCGTGGGCCGGGCGCCATGGCGCGGACCATACCGTAGTTGCGACGCCGCGTCGGCGTCCCCGAAAGGAAGAATGTGACGTTTCGCCTCGCCCCGGGGTCCCTCCGAACCTTCTGGCCGGCCTCCCGTATCGCCTTATCGACCTTCGCCGGATTCCCCCGACCGAAGGGACACGAACCCGTTCAAGGGATCGACGATCTCGGAGTGCGCGCCATGAAGAAGAAGTGGATCCTCGTCTCGGCCATCGGAATCACGCTCGTCGGTGCCGGCGTCGTCCTCGCCTCGCGCAACGGCAAGGAGAAGCCCGCCTCCGCGGCCGAGAGCCTCCCGTTCCGGCTCGGGACCGTCACCGCGGAGGACCTGCAGGTGAGCGTCCGGGAGGTCGGCGTCGTCGACCCGGTCACGAAGGTCGACGTGAAGTCCGTCGTCTCCGGGCGCCTCGTGAAGCTCCACGTCCGCGAGGGGGCCGTCGTGAAGGCGGGAGACGTCCTCGCCGAGGTGGAGCCCGACGTCACCCAGGCCCAGTCGCTCTCCGAGGTCTCGGCGGCGGTCTCTCAGGCCGAGCTGGGGCTCAAGGACGCCGAGCGGCCACTGCGGGCGCAGCAGGCTCTCTGGGACGCCGGCCTCGTCGGGCCCGACGCGCTGAAGGACTACGTCGGCCCGCGCGCCGTCGCCGCCGAGACGCCGAAGGC
>JAGOBQ010000580.1 GCA_017999215.1 Thermoanaerobaculia bacterium | reverse complement strand
CGCGTCCGCGGGCCGCGCGCGGCTCGTCGTTCTGTCCGCGCTTCCTCCGGTAGAGCGGCGCCCAGCCGTACTGCTGCCCGACGAAGGGGAAGGTCGCGAGGTAGGCGAGGACGCGCCAGAAGATGAGGTCTCCCGCCGTGAAGAGGACGACGCCGGCCGCGTACGCCGCCGCCGGAAGGCCGAGGTAGAGCGACGGTCGGCGCCGCAGCTCGTCGGGGTCGGCGTAGACGCGCCAGCCGGTCGACCAGACGTGCGCCACGTCGACGCCGACGACGAGGAGGAGCCAGAGGGCGACGGGGAGGTCGCCGCCGAGGAGGCCCGCCCGCGCGCCTCCGACGAGGAGGAGGAGCGACGCGAGAGCCGGCCCTCCGAAAAGGAGAAGGTCGGCGCGGCGGGAGAAGAGCCAGGGGGATGACGTGGGCGAGGACACGACTGGAGGCCGAGCCTACAGGCGCGCCGTACGTCCGTGCGACGCGCGCCGTGTGCGGAGAAGGCGCCTCGCCGACTTGACCAGGGCGACGCGCGGCACGGCCGCGAGCGACGGCGCCCCCCAGATCGTCGCGAGGTAGACGAGGAACCTCCGGAGCCGGCTCCCGCGGGCGGCCGTGCTGTCGACACGGCGGAAGTCGAGCCAGTGGGTGACGAGTCCCGGCAGGAGGCCGGGTGAAGCGGAGCGAACGGCGAGCTCGAGCCGTTCCCGACCCGTCGGGCGGGTCGAACGGAGGTCCGACAGGACGTCCGCCGGTACGTTCGCGCCGAACTCCCCGTGGACGAACGAGAGCGTCGCGCCGAGGTGGAGGACGAAGCCGGCCTCCCGGGCGCGCGCGAGGAGGCGGTCCCAATCGACCCGAGCGCCCTCGGCCCTCAGGAGGACGACGAGATCCGCTGCCCACTGCAGGGGCGGGCTGGGGCTCCACCTCAGACCGTGCGCGGCCACCTGCAGGAGGAGGTCGGTGGGACTCGGGGCGAGGGCGTCGATGGCCCGGCCGCGGAGCGGTTCCGCGTTCTCCCAGAATGGCCGTTCGTCCTCGGCCCGACGGCGCTCGTAGATGGCGTGCCAGTGAAGGTCGAGGTCGAGGCCCGGCCCGATCGTGAGCCCGACGGCATGGACGTAGGGGAGGTGGCCGGGCACGACGTGGTATGAGGGACGCCAGCCGAGGCGGGCCAGGACGGTCCGTGCCTCGGCCGACCTCTCGGGAGGGACGAGGACGTCGACGTCGTTCATCGGACGATGCCCGAGGCTCTCGTAGCAGCGCAGGCCGAGCGCGGCCCCCTTCAGGAGCATCACGGGGATGCCCGTCGCCTGGAGCGCCTTCACGGCGCTCGAAGCCTCGTGGAAGAGTCGCTGGTTCCGGGACCAGGTGTGGCGAAGGACACCCCTCGCTCTCGCGAGGACCGGGTCGACGCCGCCGAGGTTGTGAGCGAGGAGCGGAAGGATCCGGTACGAGGCGGGATCGACCCGCTCGATGTCGGCGGTCTCCCGCCACGAGGCGTAGGCGGCGCGGGCCTCGGGCTCGGCGAGAAGCGCCGCGCGCAGGAGGAACGTCTGCTCGCGCGTGGGCCAGCACCCGCCCGTGCGCCGGACGGACGCGGGAGGAGCCGTCGCGCTCACGGCGCGCCGCTCCGACGCCGGGCGAGCGCCTGGCGCACGACCTTGAGGTAGTCCGTCACCGCGGCCTTCTCCCGTCGACCGGTATTGGTCTCGTGCAGCCGTCGCTCCAGGACGACCGCGTCGTGCGACGCCGCGTCGAGGCCCGCTTCGAGCCCCCGCATCCACCAGTCGACGAACTCGCCGACGCGAAGGTCGACGCGGAAGGGACCTACGCGTGAGAAGGCGCCTTTCCGGAGGAGGGAAGCGCCCGGGTGCGCGCCCGCCATCGGCCCCTCCGGGCACGCGAGGAGCGCGCGGGCCGTATCGGGCAGCTCCGGCGAGACGAACTGGACGACTCGGCCGAGCGCCGCGTCGGCGCGCGGCCGGGTCTCGAGGGCTGCGAGGTGCGCGGCGAGGGCCGTCGGCGTCCAGCGGTCGTCGGCGTCGAGGAAGGCCAGCCAGTCTCCCGACGCCTCGGAGACGAGGCGGTTTCGCGCCGCGCCGATGCCCGCGTGGGCCTGGCGGACCACGCGGACCCTCTCGCCGAACGACGCGGCGACCCGCAGGCTTCCGTCCCGTGAGCCATCGTCGACGACGACGACCTCCGAGGGCGGCACCGACTGCGAGAGGGCCGAATCGAGCGCCTCGCCGAGGTATCTCTCGGCGTCGAAGACGGGGACGAGCACCGAGATCCGCCGGTTCCCGCCGGTCACGCGGACGCTCCCCCGGCCGGCGGCGTGCCTCTCTTCGCGGCCCGCCGCACGGCGCGCAGCAGCTCGAGGTGGCCCACGGCGACGTTCGCGGACTGGTTCGCCGCGTGGATGCGGCGCTCGAGGAGGACGTCCGGGAGGAGGAGCTCCCGCAAACCGCGGCTCCTCGCGCGCATCAGCCAGTCGGAGTCGCTCGCGATCGGCTCTCCTTCCGCGAAGGGGCCGACCGCGTCGAAGGCCTGCCTTCTGACGACGAGTGTCCCCGGCAGAAGGCCCGGCAGGGGCCCGTCGAGCCAGCCGGGTCGCACCCACGAGGGCGGCGTCGAGAGCCCGTCGAGGAACAGCCGCTGATGGGCGAAGCAGAGGTCGAGCGCAGGATCGGCCTGGAACGCTCTGACCTGCCTCTCGAGCTTGTCGGGCGTGTACCGATCGTCCTGGTCGAGGAACGCGATCAGCTCGCCGTGGGCGGCGGCGACCCCGCGGTTTCGGGCGGCCGCGACGCCCGCGCGGGCCTGTCTGAGGAGGTGCACGCCCGGGTACGCGCCGGCGATCGCCGCGCTCGCGTCCGTCGAGCCGTCATCGACGACGACGATCTCGAAGGCGCGCCACCGCTGACGGCCGATGCTCTCGAGCGCCTCGCCGAGGAAGGGCTCGCCGTTCCACACGGGGAGGACGATGGTCACGACGGGTCCGTTCAGGGCCGGGCCTCTTCGAGGACTCGCTCGAGAGCGAGCGGAATCTCGGAGACATTCTCGCCGAGCTCGAGCTCCCAGCTGGGGAGGTGCCGGAGGAGGCTCCCGATCCTCGCGAGCGTGTGCCGGCCGGTTCCGGGCAGCTGGAAGATCGTGCTCGGC
>JAGOBQ010000579.1 GCA_017999215.1 Thermoanaerobaculia bacterium | reverse complement strand
CTCGAGGCGCGCCTCGGGGCTCGCGTGCCAGCCGTCAGCCGCGCCGCGCTCGCTGCGCGCCCCGGCGTCGTCGAGGTCGGCGCCGGGCGGGACGACGGAGACGAGGAGGAGGAAGCGGCCGTCGGCGTCGGGGTCGGGGACGGCGTACGTGGGGCGAAGGGTGTCGTGCTCGTTCGGGAGGGCGACGGAGAGCGACTCGGGAAGCGGAGGGCCGCCCGGCGCGCCGGCGAGGTCGGTCTCCTGCCAGCCGAGGAATTCGCGGGTGAAGGCCGGGAAGTCGAGGAGGCGCGGCGGGTCGCCCGAGAGGAGGCCGCGGAGGGTTTCCTGCCGCGCGGAGACGTTGCGGTCGGGGACGCACCCGGCCGCGACGAGCGCGGCCGGCGAGACGACGAGCCCGACCGGCTGGATGTAGCCGAGCCACTCCTGGTGGGCGCGGAGGGCGGGGTCCCAGGCCATCAGGAGGGGCTCCGGGGGCGGTCGGTCTCGCGGTGGCGCTCGGAGATGAGTTCCTGGGAGAGGGACCTTCCGGCCGGGACGTATCGCCGGACGAGCTGCTGGGCGCGGCGGATGTGGTCGGCTCGGGAGACGACGCGGAGTTCGGGGCCGTCCGGGGTCAGGACGGCGGCGGTGCCGGGCTTCAAGCCGAGCGCCCCGCGGATCGCGGCGGGAATCGTGATGCGGCCACGGCGGTCGATGCGGGCGGTGGCCGTGGTCATTGGGTGCCTCCGGGGAGGGACCGACCGGACGACAGTTGCAGGCGCGGGCGTCCACCGGAACCGGTAACGTTTGTTACCAGTTCGTGGGCCAACCGGGAAGCTCCGTTACCGGTTCGGCTGGAAGCCGAGGGGTCGAGCCGGCGGCTCGGTCTCTCGGCACAGGTCGATGGCCTCGGCGATGCGGTCCCGCAGCTCGGCCTTCGTTCGGGCCTGCGTGTGGCATCCGGCGAGGGCAGGCACGGTCGCGACGAACCAGCCATCGGAGTCCTGCTCCAAGATGACGTCGAGGCCGCCGACGTGCAAGCGCTCAGCCATGAGGGAAGAATAGCGGTTCTCCGTTCGTCGCGGCTCCTCGCGCGGCGATGCTGGAGTTCCCCAATCCTGGCCATCAGTCGAGGCTCCGGGCGCTAAGATAGGTCCGTGGCACGGATCGATCTCGACCAGACAGCCGTCGAGGCGTTCTGCCGGAAGCATGGCCTCCGGAGACTGAGCCTGTTCGGGTCGGTGCTTCGAGACGATTTCCGACCCGACAGCGACGTGGACGTTCTCGTTGAGTTTCGTCAGGGCGTCCGGGCCGGGTACATGACGATGGCTGCAATGGAGCGTGAACTCTCCGCGCTGCTGGGGCGGCGGGTCGATCTTCGAACCCCAGCCGAGTTGAGCCGGTATTTCCGGGACGACGTCCTTCAGGCGGCAGAGGTGCGGTACGCGGAAGGATGACGTCGTCCGGCTGAGGCACATGCGCGACGCAGCCCGCGAGGCTGCCGGTTTCGTGGCAGGGAGAGCCTATCTGGACCTCCATTCCGATCGCCAGCTGACCCTCGCTCTCGTCAAGGAGATCGAGATCATCGGAGAGGCGGCCGCTCGGCTGTCCGACGAGACCCGGGCGGCGATCTCCGGAATCCCCTGGGTCGACGTCGTCGGGATGAGAAACCGGCTGGTTCACGTGTACTTCGACATCGATCTCGAGCGCCTGTGGGACACGGTGCAGCAGGATCTGCCTCAACTCGCGGCGGAACTGGATCGAGTCCTCGAAGGCGCGTAGCGCCCCGAGACCATGAAGAATCCACGCACCCGGAAGACCAGAGCCCGTCGCTCCGATCTCAGGGTCGAATTCACATTCGACTACAGCGTGTCGCGCCCGAATCGCTTCGCAGCGCCCGCGGATTCGGGGGAGGCCGCCGTCAAAGTCGATCCGGACGTCCCCGAGGGAGATTGAGCCGTTGGAGATAGGCCCTTTCGAAGAGGCGATGTTCACGGTGCTCATTCGCCACGAGGAGGCGCTCAGAGGCCTTGTGAACCCCTCGTGGGAAGAGAAGGTCAGCGTTGTGGAGGCGGCCCGGAGGCGGCTCCGCGACATCCAGAGGTCCGTGGAAGGGCTTCTGGTCTCGTCCGAGGTCCACTCCGGCGAGAACCCGGCCGCAGAGCCCACAAAGTAGCCCCTCATCCCGACACCGGCCAGAGGTAGGCGAGGCCCACGGGCTCGAGGCGCGTGGCGCGGACCTCGAAGGAACGGCGGATGCGGTCAGGCTCGGAGGTCAGCTCCTTTTCCAGCTCGGCGAGACGGCGCTCCTGGTGGCGGCGGTCGGCGGCGAGCTGGCGCTTCTCGTCGTCGGCGAAGCCGAGGTCGAGCTGCGGGTCGGCGTGCTTCGCCCGCTCGGTCTCGATGCGGGTCTTCTGCGCGAGGAGGACGGCGCGTAGCTCCTCGCCTTCGCGGCGGCCGCGGTCGGCGAGGCGGTCGCGGACGCGGCGAAGCGTCTCCTCTCCCCTTTCGCGGAGGGCCGGGAGGAGATCGTCGAGGTCGCGCGCGCACGTGGCGAGGAGGCGGGTGCGGGTGGACTCGGGGACGGGCGCGCCGCTGCCGCCGAGGAGCGACTCCTCCAGAAGGCCGAGGGCGCGCTCTTCCGCCGTCTCGGCGTAGGGGCGCAGCGGGCCCTTGCGTGCATCGGGCTCGACCCAGCGGGCGGCCAGGGCGATGACCTCGTCGTGGAGGCGGGCGGCGCCTTCGCCGAAGGCCGAGAGGCGGCCGAGGAGGACGACGCGGGGAACGGGGTCGCGCGTCTGCGCGCAGCAGGCGCGGGAGAGGTCGTCGTGGACGAAGCCCTGCGAGAGGAATCGGCCGAGAAGGCGCCGGGCGACGCGGTGCTCGAGGTGGAGGTGAACGAAGTCGTCGTCGAGGGTGCCGGGGTCGGCGAAGACGACGGGGCGCGGCGGGGCCTCGCGGCGCCACTCCCACGGCTTCTCGTCTTTCCTGCGGCGGCGGCGGAGGGTGTCGAGCGAGGCGGCCCAGGTGGGGTCGGCGCCGGCACGCTGGTCGAGGGCCGGGAAGCGGTACGCCGGGCGCCCCTTGACGGCGGTGAGGACGAGCGGCTCGGACTTCGAGAGCTCGAGCGAGGAGGAAAGGGCCTCGCGGAAGGCGTCCTCGTCGAAGCCGAGGGC
>JAGOBQ010000578.1 GCA_017999215.1 Thermoanaerobaculia bacterium | reverse complement strand
CGTTCACGGAGCAGCCGTCGCAGAGGTAGTACACCGTCCCCTCGGGGAGCTCGGGCTCGGGCGCGGCCGCGAGCAACGCCACGCCGCGCCCGGGCGGCGTCGTCCGGGTCACGAGCCGGGCGCCGACGAGGTCGTTCACGGCGCGGGAGACGGCGCTCCTCGCCCAGCCCCTCGAGCCCAGGTCATCGACCAGCTCGGCGAGCGTCGCGGGCGTGGCCGAACGCTGCAGCCCCCACAGGACCGCGACGCGCGTCGAGGTGAGGGTGAGCCCGGCGAGGCGGAGCACCTCCCGCAGCCGGAGCAGCTCGATGCGCGTCAGCTCGGCCCCCCATCGGGACCCGGCGTTCGCAGGAGTTCGCGTCCGGCGCGTCGGCACGAGCGAGGTGTAACATGGGAGGTTTGTCGCGGGCAAGCGGATCGGATGGGAACGGCGGCCCTCCGGATACGGAAACGCCCTCTCCCCGGCGGGGAGAGGGCGTCGAATGCGGCCTCGGGAGCCTGTCGGACCGGAACTACTTCTCGTCGGCCGGGTACTTCGACGAGACGAGGTTCGGGTAGATCGCCTTCATGAAGTCGTAGAGCTCCTGGGGCTTCGTGCTGTCGGAGCGCTTCCAGCCGACGTCGCGGAAGCGGTACTCGCCGTTCTCGGTCTTCACGCCCCATTCGAAGCACTCGGTCTGCTCGCTCGGAGCCCCCTTCAGGCAGACGAGGAACTGCTCCTTGATCGACTTCGCCGGGAGGATCAGGTTCTTCTTTTCGTCTCTGGCGTCGAGCCAGGAGAGCTTCTCTTCCTTGAAGGAGAGCTTTCCGTCGTCCCAGCGGCTCTTGAAGAGGACGATTCCGTCGTTCCGCCGGACGAGACCCTCCCAGGAGCGATCGGCCTGGACGGCCAGGTCGACCGGCGCGGCCGGAGCAGCGGCCGGCGCTGCGGCGGGAGCCGGGACGGGAGCGACGAGAGCGGTCACGGCCGGCGTCGCGCCGGGCCTCTGAGCCGTCTTCATCATCGCCTCGATGATCGACTCGGGGAGGTTCGCCGCCTTGCAGAGGACGATGTCGTCGGCAGAGAGCTGGTAGATGACCGCCTCCGACTCGATCTTCCGCTTGATGAACTCCTCGGAGAGGTTCCCCTTCCAGAGCTTGATGATCTCCTCGAACGGCTTCGGAGCCGGGGCCGGAATCGGGGCCGGGGCGGCCTGGGCCATCTCCGCCGGCGGCGGGGGCGGGGTCTCCTGAGAGAGGGCGGCTCCCGGGGTCAGGAGCGCCGTCACGACCGCGAGAGCGCCGAACGCGCCGGAGAACTTTCCGAGAGTCATGGGTGCGTACCTCCTCTGCTCGATCGGGAACCGGGATCACCGGCCGGGCGACTCGCTCCCGATCCTCGCTGAGCGTTCATTCTCGCTCAGGAACGGACCGCGCGCACGGCCGCATCCTGGCCGCGGGCACCTGGCACGCTTCTTCGATAGGATCGGGGAGATGGCGCACCGCCCCGCAGGTTCGGCACGACCGCTCGTCGCGCTGGCGCTCGCCGCGGCGCTCCTGCCGTTCTCGCTCCTGGCCGCGGTCCGCGGAGCCGCGCCGGCTCCCCCGTCGAGGGCCCCCTCGGGCTGCTGCCCTTCGAGCGCCCCGCCGGCCTGCCCGGCCTGCCCCTCGGAGGGGCGCCCCTCCGCGCCCGTCGCACCGAAGAGGGCCGGGGCGTGCTGCTCGCCCGCTGCGCTCCTCCCCGGCGCCGCGAGCCTCCAGGCGCAGCCGGCCCGTCCGCGCCGCGACGAGAGCTCCGTCCGCTTCCGATCCTCCCAGGCCGGCGCGCGCGCGGCCGCCAGCGACCGGCGGTCGTCCGTCGCCGCCGCCTCCCCTCCCCCGCGCCTCCTCGCCTGCACGTTCCGGAATTGACCGGTCCCGCGGGAGACTCCCCGTCTTCCGCGCCGCGAGAGCGGGCCCCATCCGCCGCCCTACAGGCAGGACCCGCGCACGGCCCGAGGCCGTCGCGCCCCGCAAGACGAACGAAGAAAAGGAGAATTCCATGCGTCAGATCGCTTCCCTCGCCCTCGCCCTCGCCCTCGTCGCCGCCCCGGCCGCGCTTGCCGGCCCCGAGTGCGCCGACCACGCCAAGGCCGCCACCTGCTGCACGAAGAAGGACGGCGCCGACAAGAAGTGCGACCCCGCGAACTGCAAGAAGGACGCCGCGAAGTGCACCCATGCCGACAAGGCGAAGTGCGCCGAGGCGTGCGCGAAGAAGGACGAAGCGCCGAAGCCCGCCAAGGGCTGAGGACGACAGCTCCGCTCCCTCGAGTGGGCCCGGACGCCGCGGCTTCCGGGCCCACTCCCTTTTCGGGCCTCTCCGCAGCGCGGCCCGGGGCGCGGCCCCGTGAGAAGATGGTGGGCCGGAGGGCTGAGAAGGAGCGGTGGCGAGGGACCGGTCCGGACGCGGGGCCCGTTACGCGGGCGCTCTCACGCTTCTCGCGTCGCTTTCCCTCCCCGTCTCCGCCCAGCTGCCGTTCGAGGTCATCGGCCTCGGGGACGGCCTCCCGCAGTCGCAGCTCCCGACGATGGCGCAGGACCGCGACGGGTTCCTCTGGATCGGGACCCTCGGAGGGCTCGCCCGCTTCGACGGGAACACGATCGAGACGTTCTCGACGAAGGACGGGCTCCCCTCGAACTACGTCGAGGAGCTCCTCCTCGACGACGACGGGACGCTCTGGATCGGAACCGTCGCGGGCGTCGCGCGCTGGCGCGACCGCAGGCTCGCGCCGTTCCCGGCCGCCGGCTCGGCCCGGTGCCGGGCGATCGCGCGCGACGCCGAAGGACGGATCTGGCTCGGGACGGAGGAGGGGCTCCTCCGCTGCGAGGACGATTCCTGCGTCTCCGTCCTCGGCGGTCCCGAGCGCCCCGTGACGACGTTCGACGTCCTCCCGACGGCGCGCGGGACGTACGCCGCGACGAACCGCGGGCTCTACCGGATCGAGGGCGACGCCGCCTCCTCCGAGGAGGGGCCGCCCGCCCTCGGCGACGGCGGCCGCGCCCTGGCGGAGACGCCGGAGGGGCTCTGGCTCGGAACGGCGACGCGCGGCCTCTGGCTGAGGTCCGGCGCGGAGTGGAAGCCGGTCCCGCTGATGGCGCGCGGCGGGCGGGCCGTGTTCCGGATCACGCTCGGGCCTTCG
>JAGOBQ010000577.1 GCA_017999215.1 Thermoanaerobaculia bacterium | reverse complement strand
TCCCCGTGGCTCCCGCGGAGGGAGGGGGAGCGACCGGCGTCTGCCGGACGATGAGCGTCTTGGGGGCCTGGGTCTTGCCCGTCAGGATCGCCTGGGCGGTCCCGGGGTCGAGCACCGACTCGGCGGACTTGACGTCGACGCCGATCCCCTGCAGAAGGAAGAGGACCTCCTTCGCGGGCTTTCCCATCATCCGGGCGAGCTCGGTCACGGTGAACTTCGCGGACATCGTCTTCACTTCTCGGGGTTCTCCGTATCCGGCCCGCCGACTCCGGGCTCCTCGCTCGCCGACTCTTCCGTCGTATCCGTCTCGTCCGCAGCGCCGTCCTCGCCGGCGGGCTCGGAGGAGCCCTCCTCGTCTTCGGCCGCCGCCTCTTCGGACTCCTCGTCGTCGGTGGCGAGGAGGTCTTCCTCGTCCTCCTCGGCCTCCTCCGCAGGAGCCGATTCGAACGCGCGAAGGGCGTCGAGAGCCTCCTCGCGCGAGTCCTCGTCCGCGATCGCCGCGTCGAGGCGGCCCATGGCCTCCTCGTCCTCGCCGGTGTCGGCGTCGAGAACCTCGCCCACCGTCTCGAACCCGCCGGCCGCGAGCGCCTCGAGCGCCGCAGGGTCGAGCCCCGCGACGTCGGAGAGCGCGGTGCCGCGGCGCTGCGAGGCGAGGAGCATCCGCTGGAGGGCCTGGGCGACCTGCTCCTTCACGGCCTGCTCGCTCTTGATGTCGATCCGGGCGCCGACGAGCGCGGAGGCGAGGCGGACGTTCTGCCCGCGCTTGCCGATGGCGAGCGAGAGCTGGTCCTCCTCGACGATGCACTCGAGGGTCGGCAGGGTCTCCTCGCCCTCTTCGACCGGCTCGTCCTCCGCCGCCATCAGCGAGACGCGCGTGATCTTCGCGGGGGAGAGGGCGTTCTGGGCGTACGCGATGATGTCTTCCGAGAACTGGATGATGTCGATCCGCTCCCCGCGCAGCTCGCGGGTGATCGCCTGCACGCGCGCGCCGCGCATGCCGACGCAGGCGCCGACCGGGTCGACGTCCCTCTCCCGCGACGAGACCGCCACCTTGGCCCGGTCTCCCGGCTGGCGGACGCAGCCCCGGATCACGACGGTCCCGTCGTAGATCTCCGGGACCTCCATCTCCATGAGCTTCATCAGGAGCTCGGGAGCGGTCCGCGAGAGGACGACCTGGGCGCCCTTCGGGTTGCGGTGAACGTCGACGAGGACGCCGCGGACCCGTTCGCCCTGCGTGTAGCGCTCGGCGCGGGACTGGTGCTCCCTCGGGATGACGGCCTCGGTGCGGCCGAGGTCGACGATCATGTCGCCCCGCTCGAAGCGCTTCACCGTCCCGGTGATCAGGTCGCCGAGCTTCGGGGCGTACTCGTTGTAGATGTTGTCGCGCTCGGCCTCGCGGACCTTCTGGTAGAGGACCTGCTTGGCGCTCTGGGCCGCGATTCGGCCGAGCCCCTCGGTCGACCGGAAGAGCCGGATCTCGTCGCCGATGGCGGCGGCCTCGGGGCCGACGGGGGACGCGGCGCCGTCGGGATCGCGCACGATCTGCCAGCTCTGCCCGGAGAGCTCGCCGGCGAGGAGCGCGGGGACCTCCTCCGGGAGGAGCTCGATCCAGGGGAGCCGCACTTCCTTGTCGGCGTCCGGCGCGACGGCCGGGGCCGGAGGAGCGACCATCCCGATCGGGAGGTCCTCGGGGTCGATCGCGGGGACGGCCGGAACCTCCGGCTTCGTCTTCTGCTCGACGATCCGGTAGGGAGTCCAGGCCGTGAGCTCGCCCGTCGCGGGGTCGAAGCGCGCGGTGATCTCCCGGACCTTGTAGACCTTGCGCGCCGCCGTGGCGACCGCCTCCTCGAGCGCGGAGACGAGCCGGTCGAGCTCGATCTCCTTGTCGCGCGAGGCGGCCTTGAGGGCGTCGAGCATCTCGATCGCCTTGGTCGGGGGCGGGGCCTTGGCCGCCTTGGCGGCCTTCGCGGAGCGGGCCGTTCTGGGCCGGGAGGCGGTTGTCGGGGCCTCGGTCGAGCTCATCGTGTCGGGTTTCTCCATGCGCGGCGGTGTCCGGTCGGTCTCGGGTTCAGAACTCGGGGATCAGGCGGACGACCTTGACGTCGCCGAACCGAACAGTGTAACGGCGCTTTCGGTCTTCGTCCATGACGACGAGCGACTCGCCCTCGACGGCTTCGAGAAGCCCCTTCATCCTCTTCGCGCCGTCGACCGGCACGTCGGTCGCGACCCGGACGCGGCGGCCGGCGAAGCGCCGGCAGTCGTCGAGCGTCCAGAGCGGTCGATCGAGGCCGGGAGACTCGACCTCGAGGAGCCAGGAGCCCGGGATCGTCTCGTCGCCCTCGAGGATCGGGTCCGCGAGGTGCGAGGCGGTTTCGCAGTCGTCGAGGGTGACGCCTTCGGGGCGGTCGATGGTCAGGGTGAGGCGCCCCTTCCGGGCGCCGGGGACCCATCCGACGTGACAAAGCTCGAGGCCCTTCTCGGCAAGGGCCTCTCGTATGCGCCCGAGGGTCTCGGCGCGAATCGGAAGTTCGGGTCGTGTCAGCGTCGTCACCAATGAAAAGGGCGGGCGTCGAAGCCCACCCTCAAGCCCTTGAAAGTCAGCTCCCAGAAGGTGATTCATACCACTGCCCAGCCTTCCGGGCAAGCCGGCGCCGGGTAAGATGGGGCGCCGGAGAGCTGCCGGGCGTGGCATGGAGTTCCCATACGCCGAGCCGAGCGAGCTTTCGTGTCGCCCGATCGAGATTTGAAGACCACCTCTCCAGGCCTGCTCGGCCTCGATCCGTCCCGACCCGGGGACCAGACGCCCATTCCCTGGCCGCCGCCGGGGGGGCTCGCTCCGGCGCACGACCCCTTCGCCCGCCCGGCGCCCCTGGAGGAGGAGGTTCCCGTTCCGCTGCTGGCCCTCGACCTCGAGGAGGCCGCGGTGGCGGAGGCGGCCCCGTCGCGCTGGAGCTTCACCCGCGACAGGGCGGTCGTTCTCTCCGTCCTTCTGCACGCCCTGTTCGGCCTTTTCGTCGTCCTCGCGCCGGCTCCCGAGCAGCCGTCGAACCCCGACGAGCTGCCGCCGGACCTCCTCGGGCTCAACAAGCTCTGGGCCGTGCCCCCTCAGAATCCGCCGATCCCCGTCCATTTCTACCCCGCGCCCGGACCGAAGGCCCCGGAG
>JAGOBQ010000576.1 GCA_017999215.1 Thermoanaerobaculia bacterium | reverse complement strand
AAGTAGATGAACCCCCGCGGCCTCACCTCCCGCGGCATTGGGCGGCGCGTGCTCATCACCCGCGCGCTGCCCGTCTTTTTGCTCGCGGGGGGATTCGGCTGCGGCTCTGCTCCTGAAGTCAAGATCCTCACGTCTGCCAATGCCTATGCCTACCACGAGGCGCGCTACTCAGAAGCGTGCGTCGCGGTGAAGGGGCCGGAGACGTGCGACCAGCGCCACGCCGTGCTGCTCGCGTGGCGCGCCCGGCTCGACGAGGCGGAGGCAGCGCTCAAGCGTGGCGGGAAGCTCCCGCTGCAACTGGCCGAACTGAAGAAGCAGGAGAAGGAGGCGAGCAAGTGGGCTCGACGGTAGACGGCGCGCTGGCTATCGCCGGCCAACTCCTCGCCCTCTCTAACACCGATGAGGGAAAGGCGCTGCTGCGCCGTCTCCTCGGGATGGATAAGCCGAGCAAGGAGGACGTTGCGGCGGTCCTCCGCGCGCTGCCCGTTCCTCAGCCGCCGCGAAAGGAAGACTGAAGTGGGAAAGATCGACATCGCCGAGGCCCTCGATTGGCTGAAGGACGCCTATCCGGTCTACGAGAAGGTCAAGACTGCGATTGACGCCGTCGAGGCTGTTCCGAAGGAGCAGCGCAAGCCGTCGACCTACATCTCGGCCGCGAACTCCATCCTCGCCTCGCTCGCGCCTCTGGCCGACAAGGTCGAGGAGGACATCAAGGACTGAGCCGTGCAGGGCTTCCTCCAGTCGACGGCAACGCGGGTTCTGCTCCTCGTCCTGGCGGGGCAGCTTCTTGCGGACCTCGTCCCGATGCTGCGGGCGCACGCCGTCGACTGGTGGGCGCTCGCCGAGGGGCAGGCGGTCATCATCGCTGGCCTCGTCGGGAACGCGCTGCGCTCGGACGTGAACGCGCCCGGGCTGAACTGGTTCAACCGAAAGGACCCCTCGTGATGCCGGGCGACCGCGTGCCCTCCGAGGACGGTCGGCAGGTGGAGTTCCCGCACTCGCGCGAGGGACGTACCGTCCGCGTCGTCCCGCAGAAGACGGCGATCCTCGCCCTCATCGGCGGGCTCGTCACGGGTGGCGGTGGGACGTCGGCCGCTGCGCACTTCATGCTGAAGGCGTTTATCCAGCAGGAAATCTCCGCCCACGACAGGGACCGCGAGGCACACGCCCCGCTCCGCTTCACGCTCGACCGCTACGACCAGGGGAGGCTCGTGGACGACGCCGACAAGGCGCGGCTTCAGGCCCAACTGGATCTGCTCTCCCGCGACGTGCGCGAAACCCGCGAAGCCGTGATCCGGCTCGAGGCGCAGCTCCGGAGGAGTAACCGGTGATCACCTCGCCGCCCCTGGTCCCGCCCGTGATCGCCGGCCACATCGTCGCCGTCGCGAACCGGCACGCGATTCCGGTCCACCTCGTCGCCGCGATCTGCGCGAAGGAATCGTCGTTCTACGCCGGGGCGGTGCGTTCGGAGCCGCTCTACGCCTACGTCTGGGACGTACTGCGCGGCGAGCCGTTCCGGGGGCTGACCGACGAGGAGCGCGCGCGCTCCAAGCCGCCTGCGGGCTTCAGTGGGCCTACCGGCGCGAGCGCCGCTACCGAGTGGAGCGGACAGAGGACGAGCTGGGGGCTCATGCAGGTCATGGGCGCGAACGCCAGGGAGCACGGCTTCCGCGGACGGTTCTTCACGGACCTCTGCGAGCCGGAGATCGGCCTCGAGTTCGGCTGCCGGTTCCTGGCCCGCCTCCTTGCCCGCAACGACGTCGAAGACGCGGTGTCGGCCTACAACTGGGGGCACCCTTCCCCGAAGAACTACGAAGACTACGTCCAGCCTGTGATGCGCTGGGCCGCGGGTTACAGAGTGCTTGGGCTCTGAAGGAAGAGAACACGATGAGACTGACGAAACTCGCAACGGCTCTCGCGCTCACGCTCGGCCTCGCCCGCTGCGCGAGCGCCGCCCCGCCTGCAACGTGCGTCGTGTCCGGCACGGTCCTCGACGGCGGGGCCTCGCCGGTTGCGAACACCATCGTCCGCTTTCGCACGATCGCGCCGACGCTCGTCAGCGCCGCGGGGATCGCGACACAGGACCTCACGACGAAGACCGCCGCGGACGGAACGTGGTCGCTCACGCTCGTTCAGGGCCTGAATGCACAGGTCGAAATCCCAGCCGTCGCAATCAAGCACGATACGGTCATCCCGACCGGAGCTGCGTGCCCCGCCGCGTTCACTGACCTCACCCTCTACACGCGCGGCACGCTGACCCCCGCGACGATCCTCTCTACGACCGGCCCAAGCATGGGCGGCGATCTCACGGGCTCGTCACCTAACCCGAGCGTCGTGGGCCTGCGCGGCGTCCCGCTCTTCGCCGACACGGCGACGGACGGGAAGGTGTGGATCTACCGGAGCGCCAACAGCGCGTTCCGTCTTGAGTCTCTTCCCGTGACGACGGCCGTAACGGCCATCGCTGCGGGGCAAGGAATCTCCGTCACGGGCGGCCCCGCAATCCCGACGGTCGCCGTCACCAATGGCGGTATCACGGGCTCCATGCTCGCGACCGGCGCCGCAGCGGCCAACGTCGGGAGCCTCGGCGGTGACCTCTCCGGCACGCTCCCGTCTCCGCAGATCGGGACCGGCGTCATCGTCGACGCCGACGTGAACGGCTCGGCGAACATCGCATGGTCCAAGATTTCCAAGGTCGGCGCGACCGCAACTGACGTTGGCGGGCTCGAAGCGGCGGACGTCATCGCCACGATCAACGCGAGCGCGGAGACGCCGAAGATTTCCGCCTCGCAGCTTGCGGGCGGCATCGCCCAATCTCAGGTGACGAACCTCGTATCGGACCTCGCGGCCAAGCGGAACACCGCGGACGCAATCCCACAGGCCGACGTTACGGGCCTCGTCGCCGCACTCGCGGCCAAGGAAGACGCCGCGAACAAGGGCGCCGTCAGCGGATACGCCTCGCTCGACGGGACCGGCAAGGTTCCCGCCGCGCAGCTTCCTGCCACCCTCCTCGCGGACGGAGACAAGGGCGACATCACCGTCTCGGGGAGCGGCACAGCATGGGCGATCGACCCGCTCTCCGTGACGTTCGCCAAGATGCAGGCGATCCCCACGGACACGCTCATCGGTCGCGCGACCGATGAGCGTGTCCGTGGGGATCGCCTGCATC
>JAGOBQ010000085.1 GCA_017999215.1 Thermoanaerobaculia bacterium | reverse complement strand
GTCGCCATCCGCGCCGAGACGCGCCGGACGCACGTATGGAGCCGCTCCCGAAAGGAGCTCTGGAAGAAGGGGGAGACCTCGGGGAACGTCGAGCCCGTCGTCGGCGTCTCGCTCGACTGCGACCGCGACGCCGTCCTCTACGACGTCGAGCCCGCGGGCCCGGCCTGCCACACGGGGGCCGCGAGCTGCTTCGCGCCGATCGAGGCGATGCCGGCCGGAGAGGCGCCCGCGGTCCGGATCGACCCGCTCGGCCTCGGTCCTCTCTTCGACGTCGTCGCGACGCGGAAGGCGAGCCCGGAGCCCGGCTCGTACACGAACCGCCTCCTCGAGAAGGGGATCGGCAAGTGCGCGCAGAAGGTGGGCGAAGAGGGGGTCGAGGTCGCCCTCGCGGCGGTCTCGCGCGACGACGCGGGGCTCGCGGCGGAAATCGCCGACCTGATGTATCACGTCGTCGTCCTGATGGCGGCCCGGGGGCTCTCCCCCGAGGCGGTCGAGACCGAGCTCGCGGAGAGAAGACGGAAGACGCGCGGAAGGCGCCTCGAGGAGAAGTGATGGGGAAGAACGAAGCCCGGACGCTCGTCGTCCTCGAGAGGCCGGCCGACCTGACGACCCCGGTCGCCGTGATGCGGACGCTCCTCTCGGACGACGAGCCCTGCTTCCTCCTCGAGTCGGTCGAGGGAGGGGAGCGCGTGGCGCGCTGGTCGTTCCTCGGGACCGCGCCGGAGAGGTCCTTCAGCGGAGCCGAGGGCGACCCGTTCGCGTTCCTCCGCGGCGTCGTCCGATCGGAGACGCGCGCCCTCCCGGCCTCCGACGGCTTCGGCGACGACCTCCCGCCGTTCATCGGCGGTGCGGTCGGCTTCGCCGGCTACGACGCCGTCCGTCGCCTCGAGCTTCTCCCGTCGACGAACCCCGACGTCGTCGGCCTGCCGGACGCCTGGTTCGGGGTCTTCGAGACGGTCCTCGCGTTCGACCACGTGAGGCACCGCCTCCTCTTCCTGGGAAACGCGCGCCCCGGCGAGGAGGCCGCCGTGAGGACCCGCCTGGCGACGCTCGCCGCGAGGGTCGAGGCGGGACGGCCGCACGGCGGGCGGCCCGCGCGCCTCGCGGGCCCGTGGGAGGAGACGCTCCCCCGGAAGGCCTACGTCGACCGCGTCGAGAGGGCGAAGGAGCACATCCGCGCGGGCGACGTCTTCCAGGTCGTCCTCTCGCGCCGCTGGTCGGCCCCGGTCGAGGGGGACCCCTTCTCGATCTACCGCTCCCTCCGGCGCGTCAGCCCGTCGCCCTACCAGTACTACCTCCGGACCCCGGACGCGGTGATCTTCGGCGCCTCCCCGGAGAGGCTCGTCCGCGCCGGGGGCGACGACGTCGAGACGATCCCGCTCGCCGGAACGCGGCGCCGCGGGGCGACGCCGGAAGAGGACCTCGCCCTCGCGCGCGAGCTCCTCGCCGACGAGAAGGAGCGGGCCGAGCACGTGATGCTCGTCGACCTCGGACGGAACGACCTCGGCCGCGTCGCCGCGCCCGGGACGGTGAAGGTGCGCGACTTCTTCACCGTCGAGCGCTTCTCTCACGTCATGCACCTCGCGACGCGCGTCACCGGCCGCCTCGCCGAGGGGAAGGACGCCGTCGACGCCCTCGCCGCGACGTTCCCGGCGGGGACGCTCACGGGCGCCCCGAAGATCCGGGCGATGGAGGTCATCGAGGAGCTCGAGCCGGTCCGCCGCGGGGCCTACGGCGGCGCGGTCGGCTACCTCGACTTCGCGGGACACCTCGACATGGCGATCGGCATCCGGACGGCGGTCGTCAAGGACGGCGTCCTCCACGTGCAGGCGGGGGCCGGCATCGTCGCCGACTCGCGCCCCGAGGCCGAGGCGGACGAATGCGAGAGCAAGGCGTGGGCGCTCATGCGCGCCGTCGACGCGGCGAAGGAGTACGAGCCGTGATCCTCGTCGTCGACAACTACGACTCGTTCACGTTCAACCTCGTCCAGGTCCTCCAGACGCTCCACCCGGAGGTCCGCGTCGTCCGGAACGACGCGATGACGGCCGCGGAGGCGCTCGCGCTGAAGCCGGCTCGGATCGTGATCTCGCCCGGCCCCGGGCGCCCCGAGGACGCGGGGATCAGCGAGGAGCTGATCCGTCGCGACGAGGACGTCCCGCTCCTCGGCGTCTGCCTCGGGCACCAGGCGATCGGGCACGTCTTCGGCGCGTCCATCGTGAGGGCGCCCGTCCTGATGCACGGGAAGACCTCGGAGATCCGCCACGACGGAGAGGGGATCTACGCCGGCCTCGGGAACCCGTTCGTCGCGACGCGCTACCACTCCCTCGTCGTCGAGCGGTCGACGGTCCCCGCGTGCCTCGCGGTCACGGCGGAGACCTCGGACGGGGTCGTCATGGGGCTCCGTCACCGCGAGCGGCCCGTCGTCGGCGTCCAGTTCCACCCCGAGTCGATCCTCACGCTGGAAGGGGAGCGGCTCCTCGCGAACTTCGTCGAGAAGGGCGCGTCGTGAGCCTTCCCGCGCCGGGCGCGGGGGAGAGCCTCCACCGCGCTCTGAAGCTCGTCATGGAAGGGCGGACGCTCTCGCGGGAGGAGGCGCGCCTCGCCGTCGAGGAGATGCTCGGGGAGGGCTTCTCCCAGGTCCGCGCCGCGGCCCTCCTCGCGGCGATGGCCCGGCGCGGCGAGGGGCCCGAGGAGGTCGCCGGCGTCGTCGACGCGCTTCGCTCCCGTGCGGCGCGGCCGCCGGTCCCGGATCAGCTCGCGGCGCGCTCCGTCGACGTCTGCGGCACGGGCGGAGACGGCCAGGGGACGTTCAACGTCTCGACGACGGCCGCGTTCGTCGTCGCGGGAGCGGGCGTCCCGGTCGCCAAGCACGGCAACCGGGCCGTCTCGTCGGCGAGCGGCTCGGCCGATGTCCTCGCGGCGCTCGGCGTGAAGATCGACATGCCGCCCGCCCTCGCCGCGCGGGCGCTGGCCGAAGCGAACGTGACGTTCCTCTTCGCCCCGGCCTACCACGCGGCGATGAAGTCGGTCGGTCCGATGCGCCGCGAGCTGGGGATCCGGACGGCCTTCAACCTCGCCGGCCCGCTCGCGAACCCGCTCGGGGTCAGGCGGCAGCTCGTCGGCGTCGACCGCCCGCTCCGCGTCCCGGTCCTCGCGCACGCCCTCGCGGCGCTCGGCGCCGAGCACGCCCTCGTCGTCTCGAACTCGGGCGCCGGGGACGAGCTCCTCCCGCACGGCCTCACGATCGTGGCCGAGGTGTCGGAGGGGGAGGTCCGGCTCGAGGAGTGGACGGCCGCGACGTTCGGCCTTCCCGAGCGCGACCCGCGCGAGATGGCGGGGGGGAACGCGGAGACGAACGCGGCGATCCTCCGCGCGATCCTCGACGGCGAGGAGGGGCCCCGGCGGGACGCCGTCCTCATGAACGCGGCCGCAGCGCTCCTCGTCTCGGGCGTCGCGCTCGACCTCGGCGACGGGATGGCCCGCGCGGCCGCGTCGATCGACTCGGGCGCCGCGCGCCGGGCGCTCGAGAGGCTCGCCGCGATCTCGCAGGAGGCGGCGTGAGCGCCCCGTCGATCCTCGCCGAGATCCTCGCCGCCCGCCGGCGCAGGCTCGTCGCGGGGGAGCTCGCGCCGCGCGGTAATGCGGCGATCCCGTCCGACGGCGCGCGTTTCCTCGCGGCGCTCCGGGCCGGCGGCCCGCGCGTCATCGCGGAGGTGAAGCACCGCTCCCCGTCTGCGGGGGTCCTGCTCGCCACGGGTCTCTCGGGGGCCCCCGGCGCCGGCGACGACCTCCGGACCGCGATCCGGTCCGTCGCGAAGGCCTACCGCCGGGCCGGCGCCGCCGCGATCTCGGTCGTCACCGAGCCCGACTTCTTCGGGGGCGACCTCGCCTGGCTTCCGGAGGCGAAGCGGGTCTCGGGCCTCCCGGTCCTGATGAAGGACTTCGTCGTCGACGAGGTGCAGCTCGACCTCGCGCTCTCGCTCGGGGGCGACGCCGTACTCCTCATCGTCGCCGCGCTCGCGGACGCGGATCTTGCCCGGCTCCACCGTGCGGCGCGCGCCCGGGGCCTCGCCGTGATCGTGGAGGCGCACGACGAGGAGGAGGTCCGGCGGGCCCTCGCCGCCGGCGCCGAGATCGTCGGCCTGAACGCCCGGGACCTGAAGACCTTCGTCGTCGACCTCGACCGGGTCGCCGCGATGGGGAAGCTCCTCCCGCCGTCCGTCGTCCGTGTCGCCGAGAGCGGCATCCACGCCGCCGCCGACGTCTCCCGCCTCGCGGCCGCGGGCTTCGACGCCTTCCTCGTCGGCGAGTCGCTCCTCCGCTCCGGCGACCCGGCGCGCGCGCTTCGCGCGCTCCGCGGCGAGGGGGCGACCGAGGTGAAGGTCTGCGGCGTGACGCGTGAGGAGGACCTTGCCGCGGCCGAGGAGCTCGGGGCCGACTGGATCGGCCTGAACTTCTCGTCCCGCTCGCTGCGCCGGGTCGACCTCGCGCGCGGCCGCGCGCTCCGCGAGGCGAGCCGCTTCGCGAGAGGGGTCGTCGCCGTCGTGGCCGGCAGCTCCGTCGCCGAGGCGGAGGCCATCGTGGACGCGATGCGTCCCGACGCGCTCCAGTGGCACGACGACCCCGCCGCACGGGCGGGGCTCTCCGTGACGGTTCCTCTCTGGCAGGCGGTGCGCGTCGGGCAGGACCCGCTCGAAGAGGCGGCGGCGTGGCCCGCCGACGTCCTCCTCCTCGATGCCGCGCACGCGACGCTCGCGGGAGGGACCGGGCAGACGTGGGACTGGGATCTCCTCGCGGGATTCCCGGAGAGGGAGAGAGCCTTCGTCGCGGGAGGTCTCTCGCCGCAGAACGTGGCGAGGGCGATCGCCGCGTGCGCGCCGGCGGGGGTGGACGTCGCCTCGGGAGTCGAGAGCGCTCCGGGCGTGAAGGACGGAACGAAGCTCGCGGCGTTCCTCGCCGCGGTGAGGTCGGAGAAGGGGAGGTCCGGTGGCTGAGAAGTTCGTGGTTCCCGAGGCCGACGCCGCGGGGCGGTTCGGCGAGTTCGGCGGGCGGTTCGTCCCGGAGACGCTCATGGCGCCCGTCGAGGAGCTGACGAGGGCGTACGCGAAGGCGCGCGCGGACGCCGCGTTCCGCCGCGAGCTCCACCACCTCCTGACGACGTACGCGGGACGCCCGACGCCGCTCACCGAGGCGAAGCGCCTCTCGGAGGAGCTCGGGGCGCGGATTCTCATCAAGCGCGAGGACCTCCTCCACACGGGGGCCCACAAGATCAACAACGCGCTCGGGCAGGTCCTCCTCGCGAAGCGGATGGGGAAGAGCCGCGTCATCGCCGAGACGGGGGCCGGCCAGCACGGCGTCGCGACGGCGACCGCGGCCGCGCTCCTCGGGGTCCCGTGCGTCGTCTACATGGGCTCCGTCGACGTCGAGCGGCAGGCGCTGAACGTCTACCGGATGAGGCTCCTCGGGACGACGGTCGTCCCCGTCGACTCCGGCTCGCGCACGCTGAAGGACGCGATCAACGAGGCGATGCGCGACTGGGTCGCGAGCTACGCCGACACGCACTACGTCCTCGGCTCGGCCCTCGGGCCGCACCCCTACCCGCGGATGGTCCGCGACTTCCACGCCGTCATCGGCCGCGAGGCGCGGGCCCAGGCGAAGAAGCTCCTCGGCGGCCTCCCCGACCTCGTCGTCGCCTGCGTCGGCGGAGGGTCGAACGCGATCGGCCTCTTCCACGCCTTCCTCCCCGAGCGGGAGGTCGAGCTCGTCGGCGTCGAGGCGGGCGGGCGCTCCTCCGCGCCGGGCGAGCACGCGGCGCGCTTCGGGCCGGGGCGGGTCGGAGTCCTGCACGGGACGCGGACGCTCCTCCTCGCCGACGAGGACGGGCAGGTCCTTCCGACCCACTCCGTCTCCGCCGGGCTCGACTACCCGGCCGTCGGCCCCGAGCACGCGAACCTCGCCGCGCTCGGCCGCACGCGCTACGAGAGCGTCACCGACGACGAGGCGCTCGCGGCCTTCCACGCGCTGTCCGAGAAGGAGGGGATCATCCCGGCCCTCGAGTCGGCTCACGCCGTCGCCTGGGTCCTCCGCGAGGCGCCGAAGCGCCCCGGCGCGACGATCCTCCTCGGCCTCTCGGGGCGAGGCGACAAGGACGTCCCGACCGTGGCCCGGCTCGAGGGCGCGACGGGGGTGACGCTGTGAGCGGCCGCATCGGCCGGGCCTTCACGCGCGCCGCGCGCGAAGGGCGCGCCGCCCTCGTCGTCTTCGTCGAGGCGGGCGACCCGTCGCTCGAGGTCACGGAGAGGCTCCTGCCGGCGCTCGCCGCAGCCGGCGCCGACGTCATCGAGCTCGGCGTCCCCTTCTCCGACCCGATCGCCGACGGGCCCGCGATCCAGCGGGCGAGCGAGCGCGGTCTCGCTTCGGGAGCGCGCCTTTCCGCCGTCCTCGACCTCGTCGCGCGCACGCGCGCCTCGGGCTTCGACGCGCCGCTCGTCCTCTTCGGCTACGCGAACCCGGTCCTCTCGATGGGCGAGGCGGCTTTCGCCGCGCGCGCCGCGGGTGCGGGCGTCGACGGGGCGCTCGTGACCGACCTCCCGCCGGAGGAAGGCGCCGCCTTCGCGGCGACGCTGAAGGCCGCGCGCCTCGACCCGGTCTTCCTCCTCGCCCCGACCTCGCCGCCGAAGCGGGTGAAGACGGTCGGCCGGATCTCGCGCGGCTTCGTCTACGTCGTCTCGCGCGCCGGCGTCACCGGAGTCCGCGCCGACGTGCCGGACGGGCTCGCGGAGCTGGTCGGTCGGGTGCGCGCGGGCGTCGGGCGTCTTCCCGTCGCGGTCGGCTTCGGCATCTCGACGCCGGCGCAGGTCGCCGCGGTCGCCCGCCTCGCCGACGGCGTCGTCGTCGGGAGCGCGGTCGTCCTCGCGATGGAGGGGGCCGTGCGAGGGGGAGGAGACCCGGTCGAGGCGGCCGCCGCGCTCGTGAGAGCGCTCGCCGCCGCGACGAGCCGATAATCGCCGGGTGAACGAGCCCCGCCGGGACGGGCCGGAGCCCGGCGCCTTCACCGCGGCGATCTCGCGCGCGGACCGCGCCTCCCTGGCCGCGTTCGTGGGGGAGAACCTCCACCGCCTCGGCGAGTCGGAGGTCCTGCGCTGCCTGCGGCATCCGTTCGCGGGAGAGGCCGTGATCGGGCTCGTCCTCGAGGCGCCCGCGTTCCTCTCGAGCCGCGAGGTCCGCAAGGCGATCGTCCTCCATCCGGGAACGCCGCGGGCCGACGCGCTCCGCCTCCTCGAGGACCTCCCCTGGCGGGACCTCGTCGACGTGGGGCGCGAGTCCCGGACGCCGATGCCGGTCCGCCACGCCGCGAACCGGCGTCTGCTCGAGGCGCTGCCGAGGCTCTCGCGCGGAGAGCGGACGGCGATCGCGCGCCTCGCGGACCGGGCGCTGGCGGGCGCCCTGCTCGACGACGGCGACGTCGACGTCCTCGCGGCGCTCCTCGGAAACCCGAGGGTCGTGGAGGAGGACCTCACGGCCTGGCTCCTGGTCCGGCAGCCGAAGGAGCCGCAGCTCGTGCTCCTCGCGCGGACCCCACGCTGGATGGAGAGGACGGCCGTCCGTTCCGCGCTCCTCCTGTCGAGGCGAACGCCTCGCCCGCTCGCGCTCTCCCTCCTTTCCTCTTCGGAACGTGTCGTCTGGGAGCGGCTCGCCGGCGACCCGTCGGCCGATCCGCTCCTCGCGGCCTGTGCCCGCTCCCTCCTCGAGGGGCCGGCCGACGCCCGGGAACGGGAGAGGCGCTCCAGCTCGTCCCCGGGCGGCATTTGACAAGCCTCCCGGGAAGAATGTAATCTCTTCTATCTCGGAGGTTTATCGGTTGGCCGTCGAGACCCCCCAGGAATTTGGCGAGGAGCTGCGCAGGGAACGCGAGCTTCGGGAGGTCACACGCGAGCACCTCGCGGACGTGACGAAGGTCTCCGTGCGCCAGATCGAAGCGCTCGAGACGGGACGCTTCGATCAGCTTCCCGCGCGGGTCTTCGCGCGAGGCTTCGTTCTCTCGCTCGCGCGTCACCTCGGGCTCGACGCCGAGCGGACGGCCGCCGCGTTCAGCCACGTCCACGAAGAGTGGTGCGCAGAACGGGCGAAGAGCGCCGCCTCGACGCTGGCGTCCTCCTCCGACCGCATCCGACTCTCGCGCCCGCGCAAGAACGTCTCGATCAACACGACGGCCCTCGGAGTCGGGGTCGCGCTCGTCGTCGCCGTCTTGACGGGAGCGGCCGCGCTCCTGAAGAGCCGGGCGGGCGAGCCGGCGGAAGAGGCCGTGCGCGCCGCGGCCCCGGCGGACGCCGCGACGCCCGTCCCGCAGGCCCTCGGCCTTCCCCCCGAGGTCGCCGCGGCGACGGTTCCCCTTTCCGCCGACCGGCCTCTCGTCGACCCGGCCGTCGCCCGCTCCGCGGGCTCGTCCTCGGAAGAGGGGCGCACCCTCACGCTGACGTTCAGCGACGACTGCTGGACGGAGGTGAGCGTCGACGGGCGGATCGTCGCGGCGGAGCTCTTCCGCAAGGGGACGAAGCGGCAGTTCGAGGGGGGGCGGACGTACGTCCTGACGCTCGGGAACGCCGGCGGCGTGACCGTCGACGTGGACGGCGCGGCCCTCGGCGCCGTCGGGCAGCCGGGCCAGGTCGTCCGGAACTTCGTCATCGGCGAAGGCGCCGACACGTCGCGAGACGGCTGACCGGCCCGCCCTGGCGTAAGCTCCCTCCCGCATGTCCGCGGACGCCCCCGAGCTGGACCTTCTCGCCGCGATCGAGAGCGGGCAGGCGCCCCGCCGCATCCTCGAGTTCGCCGCCCGGGGATTCGTGCCGCTGGCGCCCGCCGACCTCGTTCGGGCCGTCGGCTCGATCCTGGCGTCCGGAGATCCCGAGCTCGCCCCGTTCTGCGAAGAGACGTTCCGCGGCTTCGACGTGGAGGCTCTCCACGGCGCCGTCCGGTCGCCGGGGGCCCGGACGGAGCAGCTCGACGCGATCGCCCGTCGCTCGAAGGAGCGCCGCGTCCTCGAAGGGGTCCTCCAGCATCGGTCGGTCTCGGACGCCACGCTCGTCTGGCTCGCCCGGCGCATTCCGGCCGACCTGCAGGACGTCCTCGTCACGAACCAGGCGCGCCTCCTCGCCGCTCCCGCGATCGTCGAGAACCTCTTCGAGAACCCCGACCTCTCGGCCGACATTCGGCGGAGGGCGGACGAGTTCCTCGAGGAGTTCTTCCTCAAGAAGGAGCGCGAGCGGGGGGAGCGGATCGAGGAGGCGGAGGAGATCGCCGACGCGGAGGAGATCGCCGACGCCGAGGAGATCGCCGACGCCGAGGAGGCGGCCGAGACGGAGCGGCCGGCGGCCGCGCCCGAGGAGGAGTCGGGTGACGTCCTCTTCCGGCTCGGCTCGCTCACCGTGGCCGAGAAGATCCGGGTCGCCTACCGCGGGAACCGGGAGGAGAGGCTCTTCCTCGTGCGCGACACGAACCGTCTCGTCTCGACGGCCGTCCTGAAGTCGCCGAAGACGAACGAGGCCGACGCCGAGGTCATCGCGAACATGAAGAGCGTGTCGGAGGACGTCCTCCGGGCCATCGCCCAGAGGCGCGAGTGGATGAAGAAGTACTCGCTCATGTCCGCGATCGTCCGGAACCCGAGGTCGCCCATCGACGTGACGATCGGCCTCGTCGCGCGCCTTTCCCCGCGGGACCAGACGACGCTCTCGTCGGACCGGAACGTCCCCGAGGTGGTGCGCGTGACGGCGAAGCGGATCGTCCAGCGCCGGCAGCTTTGAGACCGTCCGGTCGGTCGCCGGGAGACGACACGGCGCTTGAGTTTGGCGTGAGGACCATGTGAGAATTTCGCCACCGTCTGCGCAAGGGGGCTCGGTCCGCGCAAGCTGACAGGAATGCCGTGACGAACTACTACGAAGTCCTCGGAGTGAGCCGCGACGCCTCGGACGAGACGATCCGCAATCGATTCCGCGCGCTCGCCCGGGATGCGCATCCGGACCGCGTCACGGACCCGGCGAAGAAGGCCGGCGCGGAGGCCCGCTTCCAGCTCCTGACGGAAGCGGTCAACGTCCTGACGAACGAGCAGCGCCGAAAGGCGCACGACTTCGACCTCGACAAGGGGACCGGGGCGTCCACCTTCGACCCGGCGGCGATCGCGAAGGTCTACCTCGCCAAGGGGGTCAAGGCCTACCGCGAGGGGGACCTGGCGACGGCGTTCCAGCAATTCGACCTCTCGGTCCACCACTGGAACAAGGACGCCAAGGCGCTCCACTACCTCGCCCTCGTCTGCAGCCGTATCCCGGGCAAGGAGCGGAGGGGCGTCGAGGCGGTCGAGGGGGCCCTCCGCCTGGACGGCGACAACGGAGCCGTCCATCGGGAGGCGGCCCGCCTCTACCTCCAGGTCGGCCTCCGGACGAAGGCGGAGCGCCACCTTCAGGAGGCCCTGCAGCGGATACCCGAGGACGGGGAGGTCCAGCGCCTCGCCATCGAGCTCAAGCCGCCCTCCGAGAACCGGGGTCTCCTCGGCGGGCTGTTCGGGCGGAAGGGCTAGAATCCGGCCGTGGCGCTCACCGCATTCGGTCTCACCGACGTCGGCCGGAAGAGAAAGCACAACGAGGACGCCTACCTGCTCGACGCCGAGCGCGGCCTCTTCGTCGTGGCCGACGGCATGGGGGGGCACGCTGCGGGCGAGGTCGCCTCCCGCCTGACGGTCGAATCGATCCAGGAGTTCATCGCCGGTACGGAGGACGACCACGACAACACGTGGCCGTTCGGGTACAACAACCGCTACTCCGTCGACGGGAACCGCCTCTCCACCGCGGTGGAGCGCGCGAACGAGAAGGTCATGCGCGCCGTCGTGAACCGTCCCGAGCTGAAGGGAATGGGAACGACCGTCGTGGCCGCGCTCTTCGACGAGAGGCGGGCGACGCTCGTCCACGTCGGAGACAGCCGGGCGTACCTGCTTCGCGACTCGGAGCTGCGCCGCCTGACCGACGACCATTCCTGGGTGCAGGAGCAGGTCAACGCCGGCATCCTCTCCGAGGAGGAGGCGCGGAGCCACCCGCTCAAGAACGTCGTCACCCGCGCCCTCGGCGGTGGGGCGCACGTCGCGGTCGACCTGATCGAGATCCCGGTCGGCGACGGCGACCGCTTTCTCCTCTGCTCCGACGGCCTGACGGGCATGGTTTCGGACGAGGAGATCACCGAGGCCCTCTCCTCGACCCGATCGCTGGAGCAGATCGTGCGCGGGCTGATCGACCTCGCCAACGAGCGCGGCGGCGTCGACAACATCACGGCCATCACGGTCGAGGTGAGG
>JAGOBQ010000575.1 GCA_017999215.1 Thermoanaerobaculia bacterium | reverse complement strand
GAGGCCGGGGCGCTGGTTCACGGGGCCGGCGCTCCCGGTGCGCGGCCTCTACTTCCCCGGCTTCAGCGAGGCCGACGCGAACCCCGACATCGGCGACAGCGCGATCACGGAGACGGCCGGCTTCGGCGGATTCGCGATGGCGGCGGCCCCCGCGATCGTCCAGTTCGTCGGCGGGAGCGCCGAGGACGCGCTCGCGGCGACGCGCGCGATGCGGCGCATCACCCTGGGTCCGAACCCCGGCTTCGCGGTCCCCTCGCTCGGGTTCTCGGGGACTCCGACCGGGATCGACCTCCGCCTCGTCCTGGAGCGGAACCTCCTCCCGCAGATCAACACCGGCATCGCCCACCGGGAGCCCGGCGTCGGGCAGGTGGGGGCCGGCCTCGTCACCCCTCCGTGGGAGGCGTTCCACGCCGCCCTCGAGGCGTTCGCCGAACACGTCCGCGCCTCCCGCGCGTGAACACGAAGGAGTCCTCCATGCGTCCGATCGAGCTTTCCATTCCCCTCGGCATCGGCACCCCGGCCTGGCCCACCTACGAGCCGCTCCAGATGAAGTACTTCAAGCGGCTCGCGCCGAACGGCGCGAACGGCCAGATCCTGACGCACTCGAACCACCTCGGGACGCACATGGACGGCGAGATCCACTTCTACTCGCCGGGGAAGGACATGGCGGCCCTGACGCTCGACTTCCTGATGCACGAGGGGGCGATCGTCGACCTCTCCGACGCCGTCGGCGACTACGACGTCTACACGTCGAAGATGGTCGAGGACCGGGTGGAGGTGAAGGACGGCGACATCCTGATCATCCACACCGGCTACCACCACTACGGCTGGGACCAGCCGGAGGCCGACGAGATCCGCTACATGGTCAAGCACCCGGGCCCCGACCGGGAGTTCGCGGAGTGGTGCCGGAAGAGGAAGCTCCGCTGGCTGGGCGTCGACTGCGGGAGCGCCGACCACCCGATGAACACGATCATCCGGACCTGGATGCCGCGGCAGGCGAAGGAAGCCGACGCCCACTTCCGCGCGAAGTACGGCAAGCCGCTCGACGAGTTCTACGACGACGGCAAGTACCAGCTCATGCACCTCGAGCTCTTCAACCACGGGATCATCCACGCCGAGTGCCTGGGGGGCGACATCGACCTCCTCCTGAACCAGCGTGCCGTCATCGGCGCCTTCCCGTGGCGCCTCGTCGACGGCGAGTCGTGCATCTGCCGCATCGTCGCGTTCGTCGACGACGATCGGCACGCGGCCCTCATGGCGAAGAAGGAGAAGGCCGTCAAGACGAAGTGGAACGACGTGTCGGGCGCCCCGAACGGCTGGCTCCACGAAGAGGCGCGGAAGAAGGGCTGAGGGCAGAATCCCGGGAAGATGAACACGCGAGACCCGGGGCGTCCCCCGGAAGGGACCGTCTCGAGGGCGGACGAGGCGTCCCGGCGGCGCGGCGCGAGCCGCGCCCTCGACCTGGCCGGCGCCGTGCTGACGGCAACGTCGGCCGTCCTTCTGGCTCGGCTCTACTTCCGGGCGCCGATCCAGTCCTTCGACGAGGGCGTCCTCCTCACGGGCGCGATGCTCCTGGGTCGTGGCCAGGCCCTTTACCGGGATTTCTACAGCAACTATCCGCCCGGCATCTTCTGGACGATCGCCGGCCTCTGGAAGGTCTTCGGCACGAGCCCCGTCGTCCTCCGAGTCTTCGGCGCCGTCCTGCACGCGGGGCTGGCGGCGCTCGCGGGGCGCATCGCCGGACGGGCCGCGGGACGCCGGTTCTCGATGCTGGCGGCCGGGCTCGTCCTGTCGTGGCTCCTGCCCCTCGGGACGGTCCCGTACGCGTGGCTGGCAGGCCTCCTGGCGGCATTCCTCTTCGTCGAGCGTCTCGGCGGCGCCACGGAATCCGGAGGCCTCGGGCGGTGGCTCTCGGCAGGAGCCGCGCTCGGCGCCGTCTCGGTCCTGCGCCACGACCTCTTCGTCTACCTCGCGATGGGGCTCGTGCCGGTCGCGTGGACGCGGGCGCTGTTCGCCGGCACGGAGGGGGCACGGCGGGAGCTCCTGCGACGCGCGAGCGCCCTGGTGGCAGCGGCCCTCTCGGTGAGCGCCATCGTGTGGGTGCCGACGGTCGCCCGAGCCGGGATCGTGGCCGTCGCGCACGACCTCGTGATCGACCAGGTGCGCTTCGTCATGCCCTCGCGCGGGCTTCCGTTCCCGGATCTCCTCGCGCTTCGCTCGACGCCGTTCGGGCTTCTCCTGCCGACCCTGGCCTGCGAGTTCTTCGAGGGGGCCGTGGCTCTCACCCTCTCGGGGCCCGTCCTGTGCATCCTCGCGGTGCTGGCGGTCCGGCGACGCGAGGGTAGGACGAATCCCGGTCTCGTGACCCTCGGCGTCCTCGCCGTCGCCGTCCTGCCGCAGCTCGTGGGACGCACGGACCTTCACCACGCGCTCTTCACCGTCGCCCCGGGCCTCATTGCCGGGGCGGTCCTCGCGGAACTCGCGGCCACGCGCCCGCGGGTCCGGCTGGCCCCGGCTCTCGGCGTCGCCGCATGCCTGTCGCTGCCCCTGGCGATCGTCCTGCCGGGGCTCTTCCGCGTCCGTCCGTCTGCGCCGGCTCCGGACCAGCCGCAGCGATACGGCGGTCTGCCGGAGGAATCGCTCGAGCTCTGGAGCGCCCGGCGCAAGGTCCTCTCCTTCATCGCGCAGCACGGGCGAGCAGGGGATCCGCTCTTCGTCGGCCAGGCGGACCACCGGCAGGCTCTCGTCTCGGAGATCGACCTCTACTTCCTCGCCGACCGCACCGGCGCGACGCGCTACATGCAGTTCGACCCGGGCCTGACCGGCCGAGACGACGTCCAGGAGCAGATGGTCCGCGACCTGGAGAGGACGCGCCCGGTGGCCGCGGTCCTCTCCCGGCGGACCCTCTTCCTCGAAGCGAAGGCGGACGGCGAGCCCGGGGCCGGCCTGCTCGATGGCTACCTCCGCTCGCAGTACCGTCTCGCCGGGACGGCCGATCCCTACCTCCTCCTTCTCCGTCGGGACGGTCCGGGCGCCGCGGGCGCCCTGCCGACGCCGGAGACCGAGGCCAGCGACAGGAGACTCACCCGCTGATCGTCGACCCGACCTCGTCCGCCACCGACCTCCTCGCCGCCCCCGACCGCCGCGAGCCCGCGCGCGACGAGCTCCTCGCCCCCTTCC
>JAGOBQ010000574.1 GCA_017999215.1 Thermoanaerobaculia bacterium | reverse complement strand
ACTCGAGGGCACCCGGGGCTGAAAGGGTCGCGCGACCCTACCTGTGAGCCGGCAGCGGGTCAACGCCGCCGCGCGCGAGGGAAACAGACCGCCGCCGGGGACGATGCCGTGCCGGTGGGGATGGGGAAGGGGCTCCAGGGCCTACGCGCCGTTCACCGGCCTGCCGAACACGCGCGTCCTATCCGTTGACAGTCGCGCGGCGCGGAAGCTTCCAACGGGTCACAGCGAGGCTGATCAGCAGGACGGCCATATAGGCGCCCTCGCCTCCTCTTGCGGGGAGATTCAGGAGCCCCTCGTCCTGGAGCAGATTCCACGCAAAGTGGAAACCGATGACGCATCCCAGGTCTCCCCGCTTCAGGACGATCTCGGCGAGCAGCATGCCGAGCAGGAAGGCATACACGAAGGCGAACCAGTAGAACTCCGGGTTGATGACGTGGATGACTGCGAACAGGCCCGCGGACAGGAGCACGGCGACCCGGTTCCCCAGGCTCCCTCCGAAGAGCGTCAGCAGGTACCCTCGGAACAGGCCTTCTTCCGCCACGGCGACCAGAAGCCAGAACGAGATCAGCGCGGGGAGGCGATGGACCGCGATGCCCTGACCCAGTTGCGCCGCACTCATCTCGTGTGTGATCACCACCATTCCCACGGCGACCAGGCAGATCGACGCGCCTCCCCACGCCAGGCCCAAGAGAGCGTCCTTCCACAGACGGCTCCTCCGGAGACTCAAGCCAATGGAGTCCGCCCCTCTCTTGCCGAGCCATAGTTCCACCGCGACTCCCGAAACGATGGCCAGATGTACGGCGGAGTGCCTGAGGGCCTCCAGCTTCAGCGCTGAGGCGCATGCGGTCCACGCGATCGCGAACGCCACGATCGCTACGCACAGCCGCAGCGCCTTCCACCCCGACCTCAGTTCCCTCTTCTCGGAGTAGATCAGGTTCATCTCATCCCTCTCGAGTCCGGCCTGACGCGCGCGGTCGCCGAAGCCCATGTCGGGCCGCAACGGTCCAGGATCGGCCATTCTCGCTCCTTCCCGACATCAGACGAGGGCGGCGATCTGCTCGGTCATCGGGGCGATGTGGAGCCTCTCGCGTTCGACGTCGGCTTGCTGGTGGTCTGTGACGCTGCCCGTCGTGAAGAGGCCGGGTGCGCGTCCGATGAACCCCGTCCTTCCCGGCCCGGGCGTGATCGCGGATTCTCCGCGGCTGGGAGGGGCCGATTGGCGAGCTTCGATTCGAAGCGGCGGGAGATGGAGAAGCTCCGTCGCCTTCCGCAACCGACGTGGCGACCGTCTGCCGCGCATCACCTCATCGGAGAGCTCCAACGCGAGAACAAGTGGGTGGGTCACCGGCTCGACGTCCTGAGCCGGCGCCTCTTCGGCAAGAAGACCGAGCAGCGCACGCCGGACCGGCTCACGCTCGCCTACGAGCAGCTCGACGGCGAGATCGACAAGGCCCAGCCGCCCGAAGAGCCCGATTCGGTCGAGGCGACCCCTGCCGGGAAGACCCGGCAACGGCGAGGCCGCCGGGCGATCCTGAAGAACATCCTGCGCATCGACGTCGTCGTGGAGATCCCCGAGGAGGGGAAGACCTTCACCGACTGCGGGATCACCCGCGAGCAGATCGGCGAGGACGTCTCCGAGAAGTGCGACGACATCCCGGCCGAGCTCGTCTGCCAGGCCCGCCACCGAGCCGACAGCTCGCGTCAAACCCGGGGTCGCCGAGCTCTGTCCGGACGGAGCCGCGCGGGCCGCCCCGTGGAAACCTTCCCGAGCCCCTGGCGTAGGAGCAAGCGGATCCGACGAGGAACGGCCGCTTCGTCGATGCCGGCAAACGACCGTGCGCGGCGCGCGCGAAGGGGGTGCGAGGTGAACGGACTCCTGAGGTTGGTCCTTGGCGCGGCGATCGTCCACCTCTCGTCCGCGGCCGCCGCGGCGGATGCGCCGGGGCCCGTCGTCCCGGACCTCGCTTCTCTGGCCGACGGGAAGGGCGCGCAGGTCTTCAACCGCGCGCTCGCGGTGACGAAGGAGGAGGGGCGGACCGTGGCGCGACTGGACGCCCGGCCGGGCGACGGCGGCGTCCTCCTCGAGGGTCTGCCGCTCGGCGAAGGCGTGATCGAGGTCGAGCTCAGAGGCCGGGACGTCGCCCAGCAGAGCTTCATCGGCATCGCCTTCCACTTCGTCGACTGGAGCACGTTCGACGCCGTCTACTTCCGCCCGTTCAACTTCCGCGGAGACGCGGAGCGCCGTGCGCGCTCGGTCCAGTACGTGTCGCACCCCGCCTGGACCTGGCAGCGCCTCCGGCAGGAGCGCCCGGGCGTATTCGAGAAGGCGCTCGACCCGGCGCCAGACCCGAACGGCTGGTTCCGGGCACGCATCGTCCTTTCGGGCACGAAGGTGGACGTCTTCGTGAACGGCGCGGCCGCTCCGAGCCTGTCCGTCGAGGACCTGAGCCCGCAGAGGAGCGGGGGCGTGGCCCTCTTCGTGGGGAACGGCTCCGACGGCGCCTTCTCCGGCCTGAGGGTTACGGCGACGGCACCGCCCGGGCCGGTGCCCGCGAGCACTCAGGATGTCTTCCGGGCATCGGCGACGGGGAATCTCCCGAGGGTCCGGTCGCTCGTCGAGGCCGATCCGAAGGCCGCGATCGCGCGGAACCCGATGGGGATCACGCCCCTTCACCTGGCCGCCCGCTTCGGCCAGCGCGCCGTGGCCGAGTATCTGGTCACGAAGGGGGCCGACGTGAACGTCGTTGCCCGGCACGCCGGGACGCCGCTCGACGTCGCGGCGGAGGCGGGCCAGGAGGTGTTCTCCGGCTGGCTGAGCTCGCGCGGCGCGCGGCTCACTCCCGTGCGCTTCGACGTGACGCAGCTCTCGCCGAACGTTCGCCGCGTCGCGTTCCCCTGGGGCATGAGGAACAACGTCGTCGTCTTTTCGGGGGCCGACGGCGCCGTCGTCGTCGACTCGGGCTTCTCGACGAGGGCGGGCGACGGCCTGAAGAAGGAGATCGCCGCGACGTCGCAGGCGGGGGTGAAGGTCCTGATCAACACCCCCGGGCGCGGGGACCACGTCGCCGCCCACTCCCCCACGGCCTCTTGCAGCGTCGCGCGGTCGAGCTCTGCCAAGGTGAAGTCGCCCAGCGTTGGCAGGATCAGCGTGTTCAGCGCGGAAGCCGCCGTCCTTGCCGTC
>JAGOBQ010000573.1 GCA_017999215.1 Thermoanaerobaculia bacterium | reverse complement strand
ACGAACGCGTCGAGCCACCGCCCGAGGATGACGACGAGCGCCGCGTGGCCGAGAGCCGTCGGCCGATTCTTGGCGCTCGCGCCGAGCAGCACGACGAACGGCACCAGGAAGCTCAGGACGGGATTGAGCCAGAAGAGCGCCGTCCAGCCGCCCTGGAACCGAAGCGCGTAGTAGGGGGTCTCCTCGGGGATGTTGCTGTACCAGATCAGGAGGTACTGGCAGAACCAGATGTAGGCCCAGAACGTGGCGAAGCCGAACAGGAGCTTACCGAGGTCGTGACGTGTCGCGGCCGACAGCGGCTGGGGCAGCCCGCCGCGGGCGTCGAGGAAGAGCGCGACCGCGGTGACGATCGCGATTCCTCCGAGGAAGGTCCCGGCGAAGCCGTAGACCGCGAACATCGTGCTGTACCACTCCGGCTCGAGCGACATCACCCAGTCCCAGAAGGCCACGGAGATCGTGGGACCGAGGACGAGGAGAAAGCCGACCGACGTCCGGGTGAAGCGCTTGGCCGCGCCCGGCTCTCCCGACCCGAGAGCGTGCAGCCGGTCCCGCAGGAGGCCGATGACCCCGGCCCAGACGAGCAGGATCAGGAGGGCCCTCGCGAGGAAGAGGGGGCGGTTGAGCCAGACGGCCTTGGCTGCGAGGAGGTGGCTCGCTGCCGCCTCGGGCTGCGCCCACGAGTAGAGCACGGGGATCCCGAGGAGGAGCGTGAGGCCGAGGAGAGCCGCGGGGACCGCGAAGGTCCCGGCGACCGAGGCCGTCACCCCGTAGACCGGGGCCCACCACCGAGCCCCGGAGACCCCCTGGATCGCGGCGAAGACCGCCGCGCCGAGAGCGAGCATGAGACCGAACAGCGCAGCGGTCAGGAGGCCCGCGAACGCCTGCCGCGGATCCAGAATCGCTCCGGCCACGAGGACCCCGGCGACCCCGACGCCGAGGGCGCCCGCTTCGAGCGGCCGGGTCCGGAGCAACCGGGAGAGGCTCCGCTCCGTCATGGCGCCACCTCCGGCGAGACGGCCGGGACCCCCTGGAGCTGCCGCACGTACAACACCGCCCTCCATCGGTCCTCGAGGAGGACCTGGGCGGCGTGTGACGGCATGATCCCCTGGCCCCTGGTTATGATGTGCACGATCTGCCCGTCCGGGAGCCCCTGCGCATGCGGCGCCAGGAGGCTCGGCGGATTCGGGAACCGGCCGATGATCGGGCCGTCCCCCTCGCCCTTCGGACCGTGACAGACGGTGCAGACCGTGTCGTAGACCTGCTTGCCGCGCGCCAGCGACTCCGGCCCAGCGACGAACGGGTTGCGGAGCTCCACTCCCGCCCGCCGCGCCTCCTCGGGGCCCGAGCCGTACTCGAACGGGAGCCACTCGACGGGCACGGTCCCCGCGGGCGGGAGGAAGAGAGACGGGACGCTCTCTCTCATCGGGTTCCGGTCGTACGCGTGGACCACGCCCGAATCGACCATCTCCGGAAGGAACGTCATCCCGGGTCGATCCCCCTCGGCGGCGCAGCCGGCCAGGCTGCCGACGGCGGTCAGAACGGCCAGGATCGGCGCGGCCGCGCCGCGGCTCTTCGAGCGGGTCACATCACCCTCCAGCCCTCGACGGTCTCGACCGGCCCCAGCTCGCGAGCCAGCTCGCGGAGGCGCGCCGGGCGGAAGCCGGCGTCGCGCTCGACGACGAGGACGACGAACCTGTCATCGGTGACGCCCGGACCCGGCTGCGACGGCGGCATTACGGCGATCCGCGGGAAGAGCCGGCGCCGCGCCAGGAACGTCCCCACCGTCGCGAACGCGGCGAACAGGATCGTGAGCTCGAAGCTGACCGGGACCTGGGCCGGCAGGGCGAGCGGCGACTTCCCGCCGATGACGAGCGGCCAGTCGACCGCGTGCGTCCAGAACTGGAAGCCGAAGGCGACGCCGGCGCCGAGGAGCCCTCCCGCGAGCGTCGCCAGGCCCAGGCGCGTTTCGGGCAGCCCGAGCGCCTCGTCCATCCCGTGCACCGCGTACGGCGTGTGGACGTCGTCCACCTCGAACCCGTCGGCGCGCAGCGCCCGGACGGCGGCGAGGGCCCGCGAGGGGTCGTCGAAGGCCATCGTGTGGATTCGCCTGCGGGACCCCGTGGGCGAGGCGACGGCGCTGTCAGCGGACGGCATGGGCGGTCTCCCGTTGCTCGGAAAGCGTCAGCTTCACCTCGTGAAACGCCACGACCGGCGCGAAGCGCACGAAGAGGAGGAAGCAGGTGAAGAAGAGTCCGAAGCTCCCGAGGAGGATCCCCATCTCGACGAGCGTCGGCGTGTAGTAGCTCCACGAGGAGGGGAGGTAGTCGCGGTGGAGCGACGTCACGATGATGTTGAACCGCTCGAACCACATCCCGACGTTCACGAGGCACGCGGCGACGAAGAGGACGAGCGCCGAGCGCCGGGCGCGCGCCCACCAGAAGACCTGTGGCACGAGGACGTTGCAGGCGACCATCGTCCAGTAGGCCCAGGCGTAGGGGCCGAACGCGCGGTTCTCGAAGGTGAAACGCTCGTAGCGGTTGCCGCTGTAGAGGGCGATGCACAGCTCCGTGGCATAGGCGAAGCCGACGATCATCCCGGTCGTCAGGAGCACCCTGGCCATCTTCTCGAAGTGGCTCGCCGTGATGTAGCGCTCGAGGCCGAGCACCTTCCGCGTGACGAGGAGGAGCGTGATCACCATCGCGAAGCCGCTGAAGACGGCGCCCGCGACGAAGTACGGCGGGAAGATCGTGGTGTGCCAGCCCGGGATGACGCTCGTGGCGAAGTCGAAGGAGACGATCGTGTGGACCGACACGACGAGCGGCGTGGCGAGCCCTGCGAGGAGGACGCAGGCCTTCTCGTAGCGCTGCCAGGTCCGCGTCCCCCCGTCCCAGCCGAGGGCCAGGAAAGCGTAGATCCGGCGCCTCCAGCCGGTGCTCCGGTCCCGCATCGTCGCGAGGTCGGGGATGAGGCCGACGTACCAGAAGAGGAGCGAGACGGTGAAGTACGTCGAGATCGCGAAGACGTCCCAGAGGAGCGGCGAGCGGAAGTTCACCGAGATCGGCCCGCGCGTGTTGGGGTACGGGAAGACCCAGAAGGCGAGCCAGGGACGGCCCATGTGGATGAGCGGGAAGATCGCCGCGCAGAGGACCGCGAAGATCGTCATCCCCTCGGCCGCGCGGGCGATCGAGGTGCGC
>JAGOBQ010000084.1 GCA_017999215.1 Thermoanaerobaculia bacterium | reverse complement strand
CCCCCTATGCCGACGAGTTCGTCCTCGGCGCCGGAGGGACGCTCGGCGCGAACCTCGTCTACCGCGTGGACGGGATCTACCGGAAGTTCACGAACTTCTACTCGACGCGCCGGGACATGACGACGGGCCAGGTGGAGGACGCGCTCGGGAACGTCTACGACCTCGGGCTCTACGAGAACGCGAAGGAGCCGGAGCGGGAGTACGCCGGTCTCCACTCCTCCCTCGCCTGGCGGAAGGGGGGGCTGAACCTCTCCGCGAACTGGACCTGGTCCCGCATGCGCGGCAACTTCCTCGGAGAGAACGCCGGGAGCGGCCCGCTCGCCGCGACCTTCGACAACTACCCCGAGTACTTCGACGTCGCCTGGAGCTCTCCGCGCGGAGACCTCGCGCAGGACCAGCGCCACCGCGTCCGGCTCCTGGCGAGCTACGACTTCCGCCTCGGCGGGATCGCGATCACCCCGGGCCTCGTCCAGCAGTTCGACTCCGGGACCCCGTACGGCGCGGTGGGGAACGTCAACAGCCGCGCCTACGTGACGAACCCGGGCTACGTGGCGCCCCCGGCGACGGTCCCCTACTACTTCACGGCGCGCGACGCATACCGGACCGACGACCTCTGGGCGACGAACCTCTCGCTCAACCTGAGCACGAACCTCGGCCCGGTCGAGCTGTTCGTCCAGCCCCAGGTCCTCAACCTCTTCAACCAGGACGGCGTCCTCGCGCCGAACACGTCCGTCCTCGTCGGCACCGGGTCGACGCCGAACTCCAACGGCCTCGTCCGCTTCGACCCCTTCAACGCCGCGCCGATCGAGTGCCCGCAGACGGCGAGCGCCGCCGAGTGCAGCGCGATGGGCGCGAACTGGAAGAAGGGCCCGAACTTCGGGAAGGCCACGACGGGCGCCGCGAACGCGACGTCCCGCTCGGGCTCCTTCCAGGGAACCCGCCTCTGGTTCGTCTCGATGGGGATCCGCTTCTAGCGGCCCCGGATCCCGGAAGTCGCCGGGCCCTCCGTCCCGCGGGACGGAGGGCCCGGCTCGCTCCGGTGGGGGGCGGGGCGGCTCAGGGCTCGGGTGCCGCCGCCGGGACGCCGTCGACGGGCTCGACCTCTCGGGGGCCGGCTCCGGGCGCCTGGGGCTTGCGGAACGAGCGGAGGACGGACCGGTAGGTCGCGCTCAGCGTCAGCTTCGTCCCGTCGCGGAGAGTCACGACGTAGTCGCCGTTGAACCACGGCTCGAGCTCCTTGACGCGGTCGATGTTCACGATCGTCGAGCGGTGGATGCGGAGGAAGCGGCGCCGGTCGAGCTTCGACTCCAGGCCCTGCATCGTGTCGTGGTAGGTGTGCGTCGTGCGCCCGACGTGGAGGAGGACGTTGTTGCGGGACGCCTCGATCCAGTCGATGTCGGCGACCTTCTGGAAGAAGCTCCGTCCCTCCTCGCGGATGAGGAGCCAGACGGGAGCGGCTCGCAGCGAGCGCAGCTCCTCGACGAGGGAGGAGAGGCTCTCGAGCGCGGCCCCGGCGTGGTGCGCCTTCAGGCGCGCCCTCACGCGGTCGAGCGTGGCGCGGAGGCGCTCCTGGCCGAACGGCTTGAGGACGTAGTCGAGCGCGTGGACGTCGAAGGCCCGGAGGGCGTACTGGTCGTAGGCGGTCACGAAGACGAGGGCCGGAACCTCGCGCGGGCCGAGCGTCTCGAGGACGCCGAAGCCGTCGAGGCCGGGCATCTGGACGTCGAGGAAGACGACGTCGGGCTTCAGCTCCTGGATCGCGAGCACGGCGCGGAACCCGTCTCCGGCCTCGCCGACGATCTCGACGTCGGACTCCCGGGCGAGGAGGTTCCGGAGCCATTCGCGCGCGAGCGGCTCGTCGTCGACGATGAGTGTGCGCAGTCGCATGAGGGACCGTGGGACCTCTCTGCCGGTCAGATACGGGCCTCCGCCCCGGCGGGTTTCGCCGCGACGGACCAGGGGAGCCGCAGGACGCTCACGAACTCGCCCTGCGCCCCCGGTCCGGCCTCGAGGGAGGCCGCCTCTCCGTAGAGCTGCGCGAGGCGGGCGCGCGTGTTCGCCAGGCCCACGCCGTTCGAGCTCGAGGCCGGCGCGGCGTCCTCGGGGGCGGCGTCGTTGCCGACCTCGACGACGAGCGTTCCGCCGTCGCGGCGGGCGGAGAGACGGACGCTGCCCGGCCCGGGCCGGAGCGAGACCCCGTGCTTGACCGCGTTCTCGACGAGCGGCTGCAGGACGAGGCTCGGCACGGACGCGCCCAGAGCCTCGGGAGCGACGTCGAGGCGGACGGTGAGGCGGTCGTGGAAGCGGGTCGCCTCGAGCGCGAGGTAGCGCCTCAGGAAGTCGACCTCCTCCGCGAGCGGGACGAGAGGAGAGGCGCCGGGCCGGAAGCTCGCTCGGAGCAGGTCCCCGAGCTGGACGAGGACGCGCCCCGCGGCGTCCGGGTCGGCCGTGATGAGGGGCAGCAGGCCGTTGAGGGTGTTGAAGAGGAAGTGGGGGTGGAGCTGGGTCCGAAGCGTCGAGAGCCGCGCCTCGGCCAGCTGCGTCTCGAGGCGAGCGGCGCGGAGGGCGGCGAGACGGGCCTGGCGCGCGACGTCGAGGACGGCGAGCGCGGCGACGACGAGGAGGTACGTCCCGGCGCGCGGCGGGAGGTCGGAGGCGAGCCGCGAGGAGTAGGGAGACGGGGACGCGTCGGGGCCGGGCGGCGTGGCGGCGATGACGAGCGCCGCGAAGCCGACCGCGGCCGCGAGGTGGAGGGGAACGCTCCGGAAGGGACGGCGCCAGAGAGGATTCCGGCGGTAGAGGGCGATGATCGCCGGCGTGAGGAAGGCCCAGGCGGCCGCCTTCGCGAGGGGCGCGACGTAGTGCACGAGCGCGGGCGGACGCCGCTCCGCGGGGCGAAGGCTCGCCCGGAGGTGCTCCTGCGAGCCGAAGTAGAGGCCGGCGACGAGCCAGAGGAGCGCGGCGATTCCGGCGAGCCGGCCGGGCCGGTCGAGGAGCGGCGCGGGCCGGGTCGACGGCGTCCGCGGCTCGGGCGGGGCGGTCGCCGCGCCGTCGCGCGGGTCGGGACCGGCGGCGGCCGCCGGGGCGGATCGGCGCAGCGGGAATCGGAGCACGGCCTCGAAGTCGCCGGCAGGGTCCCGGGTGACGCGGACGGACGCCGCCTCCCCGAACGCCGCCCGCAGCCGGGCGCCGGCCGCCTCCATCCCGGGGTCGATGCCGGCCGACGGCGCGGGGCCTTCGTCGCCGCGCGCCGCGCTCCGGATGCGAACGACGACGTCGTCGCGGTCGCGGCGCGCCTCGACGCTGACGAGGGCCGATCCGGTCCGAAGGAAGACGCCGGTCCGCAGGGCCGCCTCGACGAAGGGCTTGAGGACGAGCGAGGGCACCGCGGCGTCGAGCACGCCGGGCGCGAAGTCGAGGAGGACGGAGAGTCGGTCGGAGGCGCGCATCTCCTCGAGCGCGAGGAAGCAGCGCAGGTACTCCTCCTCGTCCCGGAGCGGGGCGAGTCCCGAGGGGGAGCTCCGGAAGCTGAGGCGCAGGAGCGTGCCGAGGCGGACGACGGCCTCGCAGGCCGCCTCGGGGCGCTGCCCCAGGAGCGGGAGAAGGGCGCTCAGGGAATTCAGGACGAAATGCGGGTCGATCCGCGTCCGGAGGGACTCGACCTTCGCTTCGGCGATCTGCCGTTCGAGGGCCACGGCCTCGAGGTCCTTTCGGCGCTCCCGGCGATAGAGGTCGAGCGTCGAGGCGGTCGCCGCGAGGAGGGCGTAGACGAAGAGGATGTCGTGGAGGTTGTAGCGGAACGTGCTGCCCGTCCGGAGGAGAACGGCCGTGGCCGACGAGAGAGGCCGGACGCTGAGGTGGAGGCCGAACTGCATGACGAGCACGGCGATGCCGCCGATCGCGAGAGCCGCGGCCGCGTGCCAGGCCGTGGCGGCGAGAAGGCGGCCCCGGCGAAAAGGGTGTCGGTCGAGGACCTGGAGGAGGACCGGGGCGAGCAGGGCGTACGTCAGGTGGGCGAGCGCGTTCGAGACGGCGAGGACCGGACGCCGCGCCGGGGGAATGGCGCTGGAGAGGAGGATCTCGGCCGCCCCGAAGAGGGTCAGGACCGCGAGAACGGCGCAGAGGATGACCCACGTCGCCCCCGGCCTCTCGAGGGCGGCGAGGAGTCGCCGCCCGGGATCGGGGCCTGTCGGGTCGGTTCGGCTCACTCCGGTCCTCCGGGACGTCGGCGAGGAAGTCCCGTCGGGAGTCTGCGGTTTGCGGCCGGCCACGGGCTTCGCCTGAGGACGAACGGTGCAACCGGGAGGACGAAGCCCACGATTCGAGGTACGGAATCGGGAGTCTCAGGATTCGGCCGGACGCGTCCGAGCGCCCGGAAAGGCTCGCCGACCGACCTTCCGCAGCGCGCCGGTCCAGAGCTCGGCTTCGCGATCGGTGAGGCGTCCGCGAAGGAGGGGCGCGAGGAGCTCCGGGAGGACGGAGTCGTCCTCCCGGCCGAGGAAGCCCGCCGCGAGGAGCGCCCCGAGGAGCTCGGCGCGGAGTCGGGCCGTCGCCTCGACCCCGGCCCGGCGAACCGGGGCCTCTCGGCGTGAGGGGACGGCGGCGAGGAGCGCGAGGGCGGCCGCAGCGGCCTGGGCGAGGTTCAGGACCGGGAACGCGGGCCTCGTCGGGAGCGCGAGGAGGCCGGAGGCGCGCCGGAGCTCGTCGTTCGTCAGGCCCGACCGCTCCGGGCCGACGGCGAGGACGACCCGGCCGGCGCGCGCGGCTCTCCGCGCCGCCGCCCAGGTCCACTCGGGAGGCCGTCCGCGCGGGCTCCGTCCGCGGAGCGAGGTGAGGGCGAGGAGCACGTCGGCGCCCTCCTCGGCCTCGTCCCACGCCCCGAGGCGGGGCGCGGCGTCGAGGAGGTCCTCCGCGCCCGACGCGAAGGCCCGGGCGTCCTCGTGCGCGGCGTCGGCGCGCGGGTCGAGGAGGAGGAGCCCCGCGCCGAACGCCTTGCAGGCGCGGGCCGCCGAGCCGAGGTTCCCGGGGCTGTGGGTGCGGACGAGGAGGACGTCGACGCTCACGACCGGATCATCTTCCAAAGCGGCGCCGGTCTCGTCCAGAATGCCCGCGTGGCGAAACAACGCAGCGACGAGGAGCAGAAGGCCGTGGAGACGATCCTCCGTGCCCTGGCGCACCGCCTGCAGCGTCTCCGCGACGAGGCGGCGATGCAGGCGCTCCGGGGCGAGACCGACCCGGGCGTCGAGAAGGGGCTCGACATGGCTCTGCGGGAGCTGAACGGCCTCCTTCCGCGCCGGAAGCGGGTGAAGTGACGGACCCCCCGAACTCGGGCAGATGACTCATTTCGAGGAGCGCGCCGAAGGGGCCTTCCGTCTCCCGGCAAACGGGTCCCGCCTCCGCTCCCTGCTCTCCCTCGCTCTGACGTTCGCACTTCTCGCGGCCGCGTGGATCGGCCGGGCAGCGATCTCGTCGGACGGGGCCGAGGTCCTCTCGGATACCTTCGGGTACTTCGTCACGGGACGCCTCGAATCGGCCACGGTCCCTCCCCGGACGGTCGACCCGATGTACCCGGCGCCCCACCCGTTCCGCTCGCGTTATGGCGTGGCGCCGTCCCTCCTCGCCGTCCCGTTCCTCGCTCCCGCCTGGCCCTTCCGGACGTCAATCGGCGCGGTCGGGCTCGACGCCGCCGCGGCGCTCATGTGGGCGGCGGGCGCCGGGCTCGCCGCGTGGGCATTCCTCCGCCTCGCACGCGTTCTCCGTCCCGGAGCCTCGCCGTTCTGGGCACCCGCCTTCCTCGCCGGAACGTTCCTCTGGCCCTACGCCGCGGATTCCTACACCGAACCCTGGGCCGCCGCGGCGCTCGCGCTCGGGGCCGCAGGGCTTCTCCGCGGCTCCTCCGATCCGATGCGCGCGGGCCTCGGCGCGGGCCTCGGAACGCTCTCCGCGGCGCTGCTGAAGCCGATGCTCTGGGTCCTCGCGCCGGCGGTCGTCCTCGCCGCGCTCGCGCGGGACAAGGGCCGGCCGGGCCTGCCGCGCGCGGCCGCCGGAGCCGTCGCGATCCTCGTCCCCGGCCTCGCCGGAGCCCTCGCCCTCAACGCGGCGCTCTACGGCCGCGCGACAGACTTCGGCTACGGCTACGTGGGGCTCCCGTTCGACCATCCGCTCTCCGAGGGCCTCGCGGGCCTTCTCATCTCGCCGGGCCGAGGCCTCCTGTTCTTTGCCCCTGTCGCCTTCCTCGCGCCATTCGTGTTTCGGAGGCTCTCGAATCCGGCTCGCGTCCTCTGCGGGATACTCCCGCTCGTCCTCCTGCTGGTCGTGGCCCGGTGGTTCTCCTGGCATGGGGCGTCCTGCTGGGGACCCCGGCTCCTTCTGCCGGCCCTGCCCCTCCTCGCCGCGCCCGCGGTGCTCCTGCCGCGCGCCGTCGTGTTCGCTGCCGTCGGCGCGGGAGTCGCCGTGAATGTCCTGGGTGTCCTTGCGGCCCCCGGAGCCTTCATCACGTACGCCGAGATGCTCGGCGGCCCCGCGACCGCGGGCTGGCCCCGCGCCGGCTCGGACCGGGTTTCGACCCTGCCCCTTCTCGCACCTCCTCTCGGGCACGCGGTGCTCGTCGCGCGCGGGGCGGGGATTCGCGTCGACGCCCCCTGGCTCGCGCCCGGGGTCCTCGAGGGGATGCCGTTACCGCCTCCTTCCGTGTGGCTCTTTCCGGCGATTCCACGGCGGCTCGCCGGACTTCCGCCCATCACTCCGATTTCCGCGTTGCTCCTGGCACGGATCGCAGTCGCCGAGGCCTCCCGCGGCCGGCCGGAGCTGGCGGCGCTCCACGCGAGCGAGTCGCTCGCCCTGGATCCGGGGCAACGGTACGCGGAGACGCTCCGCCTCCTGGCGGAGCCGCGGTCAGGCGCGGGTGCCGGACCGGATCGCGAGATAAGATCTCGAGACCCGAACGGAGGCACGCGGTAAGCACGATGGCCGAGAAGATCGCTGCGGCGGCCGGGGACCCGGGCCTCCCGCACGCGGGGGGCGCCGGGGAGCTCGTCCCGCTCGACCCGGACCATCCGGGATTCAAGGACCCCGTCTACCGAGCGCGGCGGAACGCGATCGCGAAGCTCGCGCTCGAGTACCGCGAGGGCCAGCCGCTGCCGGACGTGGAGTACACCGAGGACGAGCAGGCCGTCTGGCGGACGGTCTGGGAGCACCTCGCGCCGCTGCACGAGCGCTTCGCCTGCCGCGAGTGGATGGAGAGCTCGAGGGCCCTCGCGCTCGACCGGACGCGCGTGCCGCAGCTCGCCGAGGTGAACGAGGCGCTGAAGAGGGGGGCGGGCTTCCGAATGCTTCCCGTGGCCGGCCTCGTCCAGGGACGGACGTTCCTCGGGATGATGGGGAAGGGGGTCTTCCTCTCGACGCAGTACATGCGCCACCACTCGGTCCCGCTCTACACCCCGGAGCCCGACGTCGTCCACGAGCTCGTCGGCCACGCGGCGAGCCTCTTCCACCCCGGCATCGTGACGCTCTCGCGGCGCTTCGGCGAGGCGGCGTGGCGCGTCGACGACGCGGCGCTGAAGCGGCTCGAGTACCTCTACTGGTACACGCTCGAGTTCGGCCTCGTCGAGGAGGACGGGAAGCGGAAGGCGGTGGGCGCCGGGCTCCTCTCGTCGTTCGGCGAGCTCGGGGACTTCGAGAAGCACGCCGAGATCCGTCCGCTCGACTGCGACGCGGCGGCCGCGATCCCGTACGACCCGACGCGGTACCAGGAGCTCCTGTTCGTCTCTCCCTCCTTCGACCGGATGGTCGAGGACGTCTCGGCCTGGCTCGAGAGGCAGTGAGGGGCCCTTGGCGCGGATCTACGACCTCTCTCCGCCGCTGTCGCCGCGGATCGCGGTCTGGCCGGGCGACGTGCCGTTCTCGCGGGAGGTGACGACCCCTCCCGACGGGACGACCTTCTCGTCGGTCCGGACGACGCTGCACCTCGGCGCGCACGCCGACGCGCCGCTCCACATGGTGGCCGGGGCGCCCGCGATCGACGAGGTCCCGCTCGAGACGTGGATCGGGCCGTGCCAGGTCGTCGAGGCGCGGGTCGCTCCCCGGGGGCGCGTGCGCCTCGAGGACCTCGCGGAGCCTCCGTCCGCGCCGCGCGTTCTCCTGAAGACAGGGACGTTCGGGAGCCGGGAGCGGTTCGACGACGCGTTCGCGGGGCTCGACCCGTCGCTCGCCTCGGAGCTCGCGGTGCGCGGTGTCGTCCTCGTCGGGATCGACACCCCCTCCGTCGACCCGTACGACGACCACGCCTACGCGGCGCACCGGGCGCTCGTCCTCGCGGGGGTCGCGTGGCTCGAGGGGCTCGTCCTCGCCCACGTCCCGGCGGGCCTCTACGAGCTCTCGGCGCTGCCGCTCCGGATCGAGGGAGGAGACGGCTCTCCGGTTCGCGCGGTCCTCGTTTCGCCCTGACGGGGCGCGGCGGCCCGCCGCTCGGCGTAAAAGCTGCGAAAATAGGAAGTTCGACATGCGAGACGCCGAGCGGCTGAAGAGGCAGATGCTCCGCGACGCCGTGCGGGAGAACCTCGACACCATCGAGGGCCGGCCGCCGGCGCGCTTTCGCCCGGGCGGGCGGTGGGCCCGCAGGGCCGTGCGCGGAGCGGCCCTGGTCGCGATCCCGCTCGCGCTCTTCGCGTCGATCAACGCCTTCTCCGGCGGGGGCGTCTCCCCGACGGAGGTCGTCGTGGTGCCGCAGCGGACGGTCGCCCCGTCGCCGGAGCCGGGGCTCGAGACGCTCGCCTGGCCCGCACCGAAGTCGATCGACCCGACGCTCTTCCACCTCGACGTGAGGACGATCGTCCTCGACGCCGGACACGGTGGCGTCGATCCCGGGGCGCTGACGGCCGACGGCCTCGCCGAGAAGGACGTCACGTTGGACGTCGCCCGGAGGGTGCGGGAGAAGCTCCGTGGCGGCCTTTTTCGCGTCGTGATGACCCGGGAGGGAGACGAGACGATCTCCCTGCGCGAGCGTTCGCGAAGGGCGCGGGACGCCGGCGGAGACGTCCTCGTCTCCATCCACGTCAACTCGATCCCGAGGCCGGATCGCCGCGGTGTCGAGACCTACTACCTCGGCCCGACCGACGACCCGGCGATCCGTCGGCTCGCGAGCGCCGAGAACCGCTCCTCGGGCTATTCTCTGTCGGACTTCAGGGGACTTCTCGAGGAGGTCTACGTGGGCGTTCGCCAGGCCGAGTCGAGGCGGCTCGCGGAGTCGGTCCAGGCCGAGCTCGTCGCCTCGACGCAGAAGGTCACGCCGGAGGCCGGCGACCGGGGGGTCAAGAGCGCCCCGTTCGTCGTCCTGATCGCCTCCGAGATGCCGGGGATCCTGGCGGAGGTCTCGAGCGTCTCTCACGCGGAGGACGCGCGTCTCCTCCGCGACGAGGCCTACCGGGAGGCGATCGCCGAAGCGCTCGCGCGGGGCGTGCGCGCCTACGCCGACGCGCGCAACCTCGCGGATGCGGGAAGGAGCGGGAACGGATGAGCGGCAAGAAGGACGTCCTCCACGTCGGGATCGACCTCGGCACCTCGCGCAGCGCGATCGCGGCCTCGAACGGCGAGCGGCACGTCGTGGAGAGCTGGGTCGGATGGCCCGTGGACATGGTCGCCCGGAAGGTCGTGAAGAAGCCGGTCGTCTTCGGGCACGAGGCGCTCGAGAACCGGCCGATGCTCGACCTCCACCGCCCCCTCGAGAGGGGACTCATCAAGGAGGGCTCCCCGAAGGCCGAGGCGGCCGTGAGGGAGCTCCTCGCGCACCTGATCGAGAAGGCCGGCGGCGCCGGCAAGACGGTCCAGGCCGTCGTCGGCGTCCCCGCCGAGGCGATGCGCGTCTCGCGGCAGCACCTGCGGAACGCCGTGAAGGGAGTCGCCGACGCGCTCCTCCTCGTCTCGGAGCCGTTCGCCGTCGCCTATGGCATGGACGCCCTCCTCCACACGATGATCATCGACATCGGCGCCGGGACGAGCGACTTCTGCGTCATGAACGGCCGCTACCCGACCGACGACGACCAGCGGACGCTCACCTACGCGGGCGACACCGTCGACGAGCAGCTGGGTCTCCAGGTCCGGGCGCGCCACCCGGACGCGAACTTCTCGATCCACATGGTCCGGGAGTGGAAGGAGAAGAACAGCTTCGTCGGCGAGCCGAAGGGGCCCGTCTTCGTCGAGGCCCCGGTCCGCGGGAAGCCGACGCGCCTCGAGATCACGGCGGAGATGAGGAAGGCGTGCGAGAGCCTCGTCGGGCCCCTGGCCGAGACGATGCTCGACCTCCTGTCCCGCGTCGAGCCCGAGTACCAGCAGAGGGTGCGCGACAACGTCGTCCTCGCGGGGGGCGGGTCGCAGATCCCCGGCCTCGCGGCGGCGCTCGAGCGGGCGCTCGAGGACGTGGGCGGCGGAAGGGTGAGGCCCGTGGAGGACCCGGTCTTCGCCGGCGCGAACGGCTCGCTGTCGATCGCCGCCGACGCACCGGAAGGCGACTGGGAGCGTCTCGCCGGATGAGCGGAGAAGACCTCACCGCCTCTCGCGTGAGGCGCATGCTCCCGTCGGTCTCGGAGGTCCTCCGCGAGCTCACGGCCCGTGCGCCGGTCGAGCCCGACGTCGCCTTTCGCGCGGCGCGGGACGTCTGCGCCGAGGAGCTGAAGAGGATCCGCGACGCCGGCGGGGAGAGCGTTCCCATCGAGGTGCTCGTGGAGCGGGCGCTCGCGCGCGTCGGGGGCGTGCCGCCTCCTCTCGTCGTCGCGCCGCCGCCTCCCTTCGTTCCCGTCGAGCCCTCCGGGCCGGAGCCCCTCTCGGAGGTGGGCCCGTCCGACGCGGACGACCCGTTCTCCGAGACGACGGGCGCGCTCGACCTCCGCTGGGACCGCGAGGCGCGCGAGCCGCTCGGCGCGTCGGCGGCCGTCGTGCCGGTCGAGGCGGAGCCGCTGGTGCCGCCCCCTCTCGAGGAGTTCCTCGAACCTTCGGCTCGCGCAGAGACCGCCGGAGCGGCGGCGGATGTGGCGCCCTCCGGCGCCGGGCAGGAGAGCCTTCCGGCCGAGGAAGGGGGAGGCTACGTCTTCGCCCTGCCGGAGGAGGACGCGGCCCCGGCGCCGCTGGCCCCGACGACCGAGATGCCGGAGGAGTTCGGAGACGAGACGCTGACCCGCCTCTCGCGGGAGGCCGAGTCGATCGACCTGCGCTCGGTCTTCGCCGGCGAGAGCGCGTCGTCCGAGACGTCGACGTTCGCGGAGGAGTCGCAGGGTGCCCCGGGAGTGGCGCCGGCCGCCGCGCCGATCGAGGTCGTGGACGAGTCCGAGCCTCCCCCGCCGTTCGAGGACGACGAGGACACCATCCTGACGATCCCGCGCGGCGGGCGCGGCCGCGCATCCCGCGAGGACGGACCGCG
>JAGOBQ010000572.1 GCA_017999215.1 Thermoanaerobaculia bacterium | reverse complement strand
GCCCTTCGTCGCGGGCGCGGAGAACGTCTCGAAAATCGCGTTCTCGCGCGACGGAGCCGAGGTCTTCTTCGTCGCGAAGCGGAAGGGGGACTCGGCCGCGGCGCTCTGGTCGATCCGGAGGGACGGTGGCGAGGCGCGGCGCCGGGTGACGCTCGCGACGGACGTGGAGGGCTACGCCCTTTCGCCGTCCGAAGACGGCGTCGTCGCGCTCCTCGCGAAGGAGAAGAAGGCGGAGGCGGCCGAGGCGCGCGAGAAGAAGGGCTTCGACCGGGAAGTCTTCGAGGAGGAGGGGAGGCCGGTGAAGGTCTGGATCGCCCGGCTCGACGGCGAGCCGGCGCCGCGCGAGCTCGACCTGCCGGGCTCGGCTTCGGACCTCCGGTTCGCGCCCGGGGGCGACCGCCTGGCGGTGGCGCTCGCGCCGACGCCGTCGGTGGACGACGGCTACATGAACCGGAAGGTCCACGTCGTCACGCTCGACGGGAAGGTCGTCGGGCGGGTGGAGAACGACGGAAAGCTCGGGAGCGTCGCCTGGAGCCCCGACGGGACGCGCCTCGCGATGATCTGCGCCGCGGACCGGAACGACCCGTCGACGGCCGCCCTCGGGGTCGTCCCGGCGACCGGCGGCCGGCCGAAGGACCTCCTCGCCGGCTTCGACGGCCACCCGGCCGCCTTCTCGTGGACGGGGAACGACCGGCTCGTCGTCGTCGCGGCGCGGGGCGTCGGGACGGAGCTCCTGGAGCTCCCCGTCGCCGGTGGAACGCCGAAGCGGCGGCCGCTTTCGGAAGGGCTCGTCGTCGACGCGTTGGATCGGGCCTCGGACGGCACGCTCGCGTTCGTGGGCGAACGGCCGGACCGCCCCGCGGAGCCGTTTCGCCTCGCGGCGGGAGCGGCGAAGCCGGAGCCGCTCGCCGACCTCAACCCGTGGCTCGCCCAGCGCCGGCTCGGGAAGCAGAGCGTCGTCCGGTGGAAGGCGCGGGACGGGGTCGAGCTCGAGGGGATCCTCGTCGAGCCGCTCGACCGGCCCGCCGGGACCCGTGTGCCGCTCGTCCTGATCGTCCACGGCGGGCCCGAGGCGCACGTCTCGAACGGCTGGGTGACGCGCTACGGCGAGCCGGGCCAGCTGCTGGCCGCGAAGGGGATCGCCGCGCTCTACCCGAACTACCGCGGCTCCACCGGGCGGGGGCTCGCATTCTCGAAGACGAGCCAGGGGGACCCGGCGGGGCGTGAGTTCGACGACCTCGTCGACGCGGTCGACCACCTGGTCGCGGCGGGCCTCGCCGACCCGAAGAAGGTGGGGATCACCGGCGGCTCCTACGGCGGCTACGCCGCGAACTGGGCCGCCACGCGATTCACCGAGCGGTTCGCGGCCGCCGTCTCGTTCGTCGGGATCACCGACCTGACCTCGAAGGCGGGGACGACGGACATCCCGATCGAGGACGTCGACGTCCACATGCTCACGATGCCCTGGACCCGCTTCGAGCAGAGCCGGGAGCGGAGCCCCCTCTCGTACGTCGCGAAGGCGCGGACGCCGCTCCTCATCCTCCACGGGACGGCCGACCCGCGGGTCCACCCGACGCAGTCGCTGATGCTCTACCGCTACCTGAAGCTCGCGGGGCACCCGGCGGTCCGCCTCGTCCGATACCCGGGCGAGGGGCACGGCAACCGGCGCGCCGCCTCGCAGCTCGACGCCGCGGTCCGGATCGTCCGGTGGTTCGAGCACTACCTCCTCGGTCCCGGAGGAGCGCCGCCGCCGGCCGCCGCCGCCGACGAAGCCGTCCGCCAGATCGTGGAGGCGGCGAAGGAGTAGACCGGCTCCGGCCCGAGCCCCGCGTCGAGGACCGGCGCGGGGCTCGGCCGGTTTCTCGCACGGGCCCCGCTGCGGACGCTACACTGCCCGATGCGGCACGCGGAAGGAGGGGGGCGATGGAAGAGACCCTCGCGTTCGTCATGGCGGGCGGGCAGGGGGAGCGGCTGCGGCCGCTCACCGACGTCCGGGCAAAGCCGGCGGTTCCCTTCGGGGGGATCTTCCGGATCATCGACTTCACGCTCTCGAACTGCGTGAACTCGGGCCTCCGGCGCATCTACGTCCTCACGCAATACAAGTCGTACTCCCTCTCGAATCACCTCCGGACCGGCTGGAACATGCTGAGCCCGCGGCTGAACCAGTTCATCGACGAGGTGCCGGCCCAGCAGCAGCTCGGGAGCAGCTGGTACCAGGGGACGGCCGACGCGATCCGGCAGAACTTCTCGTTCGTCGAGAGCAAGCGTCCGCGGCTCGTCCTGGTGCTCTCGGGCGACCACGTCTACAAGATGGACTACCGGCTCCTGCGCGCCTACCACGACGAGAAGCGGGCGGAGCTGACGGTGGCCTGCCTGAGGCTCCCCGCCGAGGAAGCACGCGGGGCGTTCGGCGTGATGGAGGTCGACGGGGAGGGGCGGATCGTCGGGTTCGAGGAGAAGCCGGCGGAGCCGAAGACGATTCCCGGGACGACGGACTGCCTCGCCTCGATGGGGATCTACCTCTTCGAGGCCGGCTGCCTTCGGCGCGGCCTCGACAACGACCTCCTCGACTTCGGCAAGGACGTCATCCCGATGCTCCTCCGGGAGGGAGTCCCGGTCTACGCCTACGACTTCACCGAGCGGAACGCGCTCCCGGAATGGGAGTACACGAAGCGGGACGGCATCCGGCGGAAGGAGCTGGTGCCGCGCGCGAGCGACTCCGACTACTGGCGGGACGTCGGGACGCTCGAGCAGTACTGGCTCGCGAACCTCGACCTCGTCCAGCCGAAGCCCCGGTTCAACGTCTACGGCGAGCACTTCCCTCTCTTCGCGGCGGCCGGGCACTTCCCGCCGGTGAAGTTCGTCCACGAGATCCCGGGACGAACCGGGGTGGCCGTGAACTCGATCGTCACGGACGGCGTGATCGTGAGCGGGGCGACGGTCCGGGAATCGGTCCTCGGGAGCGGCGTCTACGTCCACAGCTGGGCGATGATCGAGAAGTCGGTCCTCCTCGGCGGCGCGCTCCGGGGAGGGGTCCACACCGAGACGAGCATCGGCCGCCGCTGCCGCGTGAAGAACGTGATCATCGACAAGAACGTCCGCCTCTCGGAGAACGTCTCGATCGGCTACGACCGCGACGACGACGAGAGGAGGGGGCTCCGGACCGTCCCGATCACCGGCAGCTCCGAGTACATCGTCGT
>JAGOBQ010000571.1 GCA_017999215.1 Thermoanaerobaculia bacterium | reverse complement strand
GGGCTCATCGTCCTCCTCGGGGTCGTGACACTCCTCGTCGGCCCCCGGCGCGACCGCGAGAAAGCCCCTTCCGGAACGGCCCCGTCGCCGCGGACGACGCCCTCCGCGCCGGACCGGGCCGTCCCGTCGCCCGCCGTCGCGGATCGGACTGTCCTCGAGAGCCCGCCCGTTCAGGCGTCGCCGACCGCAGCGAGGGCCGCCGAACCGGCTCCCGCGGCACGTCCCCGGCGGCAGGCGCCGGCCGATCCCCTTCCGGAGCCGCCTCCGATCCGTCGCCCCGTCACGCTTCCGGAGCGCCTCACTCCGGAGCCGCCGTTCCCGGGGCCGCCCCCCGCCGGCTGCTCGGGGGCCGCGGTGAGAGTCGGCTTCGCGGTGGACGAGTCGGGAGAGATCACCGCGCCGCGCCTCTTCCCCTCCGAGGCGCCGCCGGAGTGCGGCCGCTTCGTCCTCAACGCGCTCCCGGCGTGGAAGTGGAGACCCGCGAAGGACGCTTCCGGCGCCCCCGTCGCGTCGGCGCGGCTCGTCGTTCTCGTTCCGCTGCCCTGACCTCGGGCGATTATCATCGGCTGACCTCGATCGGAAGGGGGACGACCTCATGAACCGGTTCCGGCTCCTTTTCCTTCTCGCCGCTTCGGCGGCTCTGCTTCCGGCCTGCACCCCGAAGAACGCGCTGAAGATGGCGGTCGAGGTCGTCTCCGAGCCGGAGGCGGCCATCGTCTCGTTCAAGGGGATGGACGTCGGCACGACGCCCGCCGCTCTCCGCGTGAAGACGTTCGACGAGCTCATGACGATCGCGGCCCGAAAGGACGACGCCCCCGTTGCCGAGAAGAGGATCCGAATCCTCTCGCCCGATCACGCCCAGCTCGTCTTCCGCTTCGGCGCGGAGCCTTCCGAGGTCGCGAAGCGCCTCGGCCTGACCCGCGTCGTCGTCTTCGACTACTCGGAGAAGGTCTCCTTCGACGTCAGCAAGAGCGAGCTGAAGCCGGAAGGGCTTCCGATCCTCGACCGCCAGGCCGAGATCCTCGCCCGCTATTTCCCGGACATCGACGTCTACGTCTGCGGCCACACCGACGCGACCGGCGGCGACGACCTCAACCTGCAGCTCTCCGTCGACCGCGCGCGCGTCGTCGCCGACCGCCTCTCCGGCCAGGGCGTTCCTCCCGAGCGCCTGAAGGTCCAGGGCTTCGGGAAGGAGTTCCCGAACGACACGAACGAGACGCCCGCGGGACGCGCGAACAACCGGCGGACGGAGCTGATCCTGCCGCAGTAGATGAAGCGCGGGACGGACGGCTCGTCCGTCGCTCCCTCCACGGCCCCCTGTGAGAGACTGGCCGGTGGAGGAGTCCGATCATGAGCATCGAAGCGATCCGTCTTTTCGGTGAAGCGGTCCGCAAGGACCCGGCTCTGCTCGAGAAGGTCAAGGCCGTCGGCTCGGACGTCGCCGGCATGGTCGCTCTCGCGCGCGAGAGCGGCTTCACGTTCACGGCCGAGGAGCTCCAGGAGGCCGCCGGCGCCGGCAAGGGCGAGCTCACCGAGGAGCAGCTCCAGAAGCTCAGCGGCGGGGGCTCGTGGGTCCAGGTCCAGACCGTCGCGGTCCACGTGGCGGTGGTCGGCTAGTCGAGCGAACCCCGACGCGGGGGGACGGCCGCGAGGGGCTGTCCTCCCTGACGACAACGACCCTGGACACCGAAACGGAGGAGGAATCCCGATGAGCAAAGAAGCCATTACGAAGTTCCAGGAAGCCGTTCGGACGCAGCCGGCCCTTCTCGAGAAGGTCAAGGCGGTCGGCTCCGACGTCGACGCGCTCGTCGCGCTCGCCGGGCAGGCCGGCTTCGTCTTCACGCGGGACGAGCTGATGGACGCCGCCCAGGCGAAGAAGGGCGAGCTCTCCGAAGAGGAGCTCCAGAAGGTGGCGGGCGGCACGGCCGTCGGCGTCCTGACGGTGGCGGTCGCCGTGGTCGCGGTCGCCGCGACCTGACGGCCCGATCCCGATGCCGGGCCGCGGGGCGGCGGGGCCGGAGCTGCCGGAATCCCCGGCATGCTCCGGTGATCCCGTCGCCGTTCCGGCGGGGCCGTCGACGGACGTCTCCCCGTTCGATTTCTACCGTCGACACGTCGGCCGCTTCAGCGCCGCCGAGCGGGCGGAGCTGGCGCACACGAAGCGGTTCCTCGAGTGCGTGCTCGGAGACGAGGAGTTCCGCGCCGCGCTCGCCGCCGGCGGGGACGCGGCCCGGCAGGCCTGCCTCGGTCGCGGCCTGAAGGCGAACCCGGCCGACCTCGAGCCGATCTGGCGCCACGGCACCGTGTTCGAGGTCCCGACCGAGGAGGCCGGGCGCTACCCGGCGGTGGCGCTCTGGATCGAGTGGCTCGGCGGACTGCTTCGCTTCCGCGACCTGCTCCGGGAGCACGGGAGGACGCCGGAGCGCAACCCGGCGTTCGACGCCTGGCGCCTCCGGCAGATCGCCCGAGGCCGGCGGGAGCTGGGCCACGCGAGCGCGGCGATCACGCATCCCGTGATCGCGTTCGAGCTGTCGAAGGGGTGCACCTTCGGCTGCTGGTTCTGCGGCATCTCGGCGACGAGCTACGAAGGCCACCTTCCGCACGACGGCGAGGGCCGCGCGCTCTGGCGCGACGTCCTCTCGTCCGCGGCTTCGCTCCTCGGGCCGGCGATGCAGACGGGGACCTGCTACTGGGCCACGGACCCCTCGGACAACCCCGACTACACCCGGTTCCTCGAGGACTACCGCGAGATCACCGGCGCCCTTCCCCAGACGACGACCGCCGGCTCGATCCGCGACGTGCGCTGGACGCGCGAAGTGCTCGCGCAGGCGGCCTCCGGTCCGGCCACGCCGACCCGCTTCTCGGTCCTGTCGAACGGGATGCTCCGGCGCATCCACGAGACGTTCACGGCCGAGGAGCTCCTCTGCGTCGAGCTGGTCCTCCACAACCCGGAGTCGGCCCTGGGCGTGGCCCGCTCCGGCCGGGCGCTCGGGCGCGAGGCGCGCCGCGTGAGCGACACGCAGGGGACGATCGCGTGCCTCTCGGGGTACCTCGTCAACATGGTCGACCGCAGCGTCGCGCTCCTCAGCCCCTGCAACGCCTCCGAGCGGTGGCCGCTCGGCTACAGGGTCCACGCGCGGGGCCGCTTCGCGTCCGCGGCCGGGTTTCGCACGTTCCTGGAGGAGACCGCCGCTGCCTGCATGCCTGG
>JAGOBQ010000570.1 GCA_017999215.1 Thermoanaerobaculia bacterium | reverse complement strand
CGACTACTTCGCGCGGCACCCCGAAGGGCTCCCGAAGGACGGCCTGCCGCACGCGACCCGGACGACGGAGAACCTGATGTCTCTCCCGCTCTTCCCCGCGATGACGGAGGAGGACGTCCTCGACGTCGTCTCGGCGCTCCGACGGGTCGTCGCCGCGGGAAGGCGGCGCGCTCGGAGCTGATGCTCGATCTCGTCTGAAGGGGCGGCCCGAACGCTCCGGGCTCTTTCGCGCACGCGGCCGGCGCGGCGTCAGTCGGGCAGGGGGGCTTCGGCGGCCGGCAGGCGGCGAAGGATCCGGTAGAACGAGGAGCGGCTGATGCCGAGGAGCCGCGCCGCTTCCAGGCGGTTCCCGCCCGTCTTCCGGAGAGCCTCCTCCAGCCGGGCCGGGGTCACGTCGACGATCGGGCTCCGGCCCCCCCGTATCTCGCTCGCCGGGAGGAGCATCTGGGAGCGGCCCCAGAGAGCCCGGAAGTCCGTCGGTCCGAGGACCGCCCCGTCGCCGAAGACCGCCGCCTGCTCGACCGCGTGCTTCAGCTCCCGGACGTTCCCGGGGAACGGATAGCTCGTCAGGAGCTCGAGGGCTTCCGGCGAAAGCGTCCGCTCCGGTCCGCCCTGCTCCCGGAGCATCCGGAGGAAATGCTCGGCCAGGAGAGGGATGTCCTCGGGACGCTCCCGGAGCGGCGGGACGAGGAGCTCCAGCGCGGAGAGACGGTAGTAGAGGTCCTCGCGGAACTCCCGTCGCCCGATCGCCGCCTCCATGTCGAGGCTCGTCGCGGCCAGGACCCGGACCTTCACGTCGGTGACGCGGTTCTCGCCCACCCGGCGGACGCGTCCCTCCTCGAGGACGCGGAGCAGCTTCGCCTGCGCGGCGAGAGGGAGGGCGCCGATCTCGTCGAGGAAGAGCGTCCCCCGGTTCGCCTCCTCGAAGAGCCCCCGGCGTGCCTCGGTGGCTCCGCTGAAGGAGCCGCGGGCGTGCCCGAAGAGCTCGCTCTCGACAAGGGTGTCGGGGAGCGCCGCGCAGTTGACCGCGACGAAGGGCGCCCCCTCGCGGTTTCCGAGGGCGACGATCAGGCGGGCGACGACGTCCTTGCCCGAGCCCGTCTCGCCTCGGATGAGCACGGTGACGCCGAGCGGGGCGACGCGGGTCGCCCGCTCGACGAGCCGACACCAGGCTGCGGACCGGCCGACGGCGAACGCCGCCGCTTCACCGGGGACGATCATTCGGGCGAGTCTAGCCTCTCGGCGGGCGATTCGCGTTATCGTCCGCCCGTGTCGAACGTCCGCATGCTCCTCCTCGAGCCCGACCCGGCGCGTTCGGAGCTGCTGGCGCGATCGTTCGAGGAGCTCCGGACGCCGGTCACCGTCGCGGCCACCGTGGAGGAGGTCGCACTCGCGGCCGCCTCCGGCCCCGTCGTCGTCGCGGCGAGCGGCCTCGGAGGAGGCGGCGCCGCCCGCCTTCGGGCCCTCCGCGAGGACCCGCGGACCGCCGCGCTCGCCGTCCTCGCCGTCGCACCGCGAGGGGCGGGGAGCGTCGCCGCGCTGAAGGCCGGCGCCGACGACGTCGTTCCGTGGCCGTCGCCCGCCCCCCTCCTGAGAGCGCGCCTTCGGGGGCTCTTTGCCGACGCGCGCGCCCGGGCCGAATCCCACAGAACGGTCGCCGCCTTTGCCGGCCTCCTCGAAGCGTTCGAGGCGCGGGAGCCCCACCGGATCGAGCACTCGGCGCGCGTCGGCCGGCTCGCGGCCGGGATGGGCCGACGTGCAGGCCTTTCGGAAGCCGAGGTCGAGCGGATCCGGACCGGCGGCGTTCTCCACGACATCGGTACGGTCGCGATCCCAGACGGCATCCTCTACAAGCGCGAGCCGCTCACCGACGGCGAGCTCGCCGTCGTCAAGTCCCACCCGGTCATCGGGTTCAGCCTGATCCGCGACGTCCCCGCGATGGAGCCGTACGGCCCCTTCGTCCTCCGCCACCACGAGAGGATCGACGGGTCGGGCTATCCGGACGGCCTGCGGGGCGCTGAGATCCCGCTCCCGGTGCAGCTCGTCGCCCTCGCCGACGCGTTCGACGCGATGACCTCCTCGCGCCCGTACCGCGCCGTCCGGGACGACGGGCAGACGCTGAGCGTCCTCGAGGGGGAGGCGCGCCGCGGCCAGTGGGACCGCGCCCTCTTCCCTCTCCTCGTCGCCGAGGCCGAGGGGGGCTGACGGCCCCTTTTGACAAGCGGAGGCCCCCGTTGGGAGACTCCCCGCCCGGGCGCTCCCTCCCGCCATCCGGCGCGGGGCGGGCTCCGTACAACGATTCGCCAGGTGCACGACGGCCCGCCCCGACGGGGCGGGCCGGCCAAGGAGAAGCATGAGCACCGTCCTCGACCCGAAGGTCGCCCCCGCGTCCGCCACCCGACCGAAGTTCAAGGTCGCCGACCTCTCCCTCGCCGAGCTCGGCCGCAAGGAGATCCGCCTCGCCGAGCAGGAGATGCCCGGCCTGATGGCCCTCCGCGAGCGCCACCGCGGCGAAAAGCCTCTCGCCGGGGAGAGGGTCATGGGGAGCCTCCACATGACCGTCCAGACGGCCGTCCTCATCGAGACGCTCGTCGAGCTCGGCGCGGACGTCCGCTGGGTCTCCTGCAACATCTTCTCGACGCAGGACCACGCGGCCGCGGCCGTCGTCGTCGGCCGCCCCGAAGGCGGCGGGACCGTGACGGACCCGAAGGGAACGCCGGTCTTCGCCTGGAAGGGCGAGACGCTCGAGGAGTACTGGTGGTGCACCCGCGAGGCGATCGAGTGGCCCGACGGGAGCGGCCCCACGCTGATCGTCGACGACGGCGGCGACGCGACGCTCCTCGTCCACAAGGGGCTCGAGTTCGAGAAGGCCGGGAAGGTCCCCGCGTTCGACCCGAAGAACGACCCCGAGGAGTGGGGCGTCATCCTCGAGCTGATCCGCGCGGAGCTCGCGAAGGACGGGGAGGTCTTCTCGCGGCTCGCGAAGGCGATTCGCGGCGTTTCCGAGGAGACGACGACCGGCGTCCACCGCCTCTACCAGATGGAGAAGGACGGCGCGCTCCTCTTCCCGGCGATCAACGTGAACGACTCCGTGACGAAGTCGAAGTTCGACAACGTCTACGGCTGCCGCCACTCCGTCGTCGACGGCCTCAACCGCGCGACGGACGTCATGCTCGGCGGAAAGGTCGCCGTCGTCCTCGGCTTCGGCG
>JAGOBQ010000569.1 GCA_017999215.1 Thermoanaerobaculia bacterium | reverse complement strand
CTCGCGAACCGGTCGATCGCCCTCCGAGGCGTGGAGCCCTCGAGCTTCCGCCGGATCATCGAACTGGCCCCCCGGATGACCGAGGGGGAGTTCCGGGTCGACGCCGCGCACGCCGTCCTCGGGGTCGAGCTCGCCGCCGAGCTCGGGCTGAAGAGGGGGGACAAGCTCCGGATCCAGGCCCCGGCCGGGCGCAACGAGGTCTTCGTCGTCGCCGGCCTCTTCGACGTCGGCAACAAGGACCTGAACGAGCGCTGGGTCTTCGTCTCGCTGCGCTCGGCCCAGACGCTCCTCGACCTCTCGGGGGGGATCTCGTCGATCGAGCTGAAGGTCGACGAGATCTTCTCGGCCGACCGCGTCGCCGCCGCCGTGGCGAGCCGGACCGGCCTCGAGGCCGAGAGCTGGATGGAGCGGAACCGGCAGCTCCTCGTGGGCCTCCGCTCCCAGAGCGCCTCCAGCTGGATGATCCAGCTCTTCGTCGTGATCGCCGTCGCCCTCGGCATCGCGAGCGTCCTCGTCGTCTCCGTCGTCCAGAAGTCCCGCGAGATCGGCATCCTGAAGGCGATGGGAACCCGCACGGCCCAGGTCGTCCGCGTCTTCCTCGTCCAGGGGGCCGTCCTCGGGCTCGCCGGCTCCGCCGTCGGAGTCCTCCTCGGGAGCGGTCTCGCGCTCTTCTTCGCCGCTCTCGCGACGAACCCCGACGGCTCACCGACGTTCCCGGTCGCCCTGACCCCGTCCCTCTTCCTCGGCGCCGCTGCCGTCGCGACGGTCACGGGGCTCGTTGCCGCCGTCGCCCCCGCCGAACGGGCCGCGTCTCTCGACCCCGCCGACGTGATCCGCCATGGCTGAGCCGCTCGTCCTCGTCGAGGGCGTGACGAAGTCGTTCGGGCGCGAGGTCGTGACGAAGGTCCTCCACGGGATCGACCTCGAGCTCTTCCCGGCCGAGTTCACGGCGCTCGTCGGACCGTCCGGCTCCGGCAAGAGCACCCTCCTGAACCTCCTCGGCCTCCTCGACCGGCCGACCTCGGGCCGGATCGTCCTCCAGGGACGCGACACGACGGACCTCGGCGATGACGAGAGGAGCGCCCTGCGGGGGCGGTCTCTCGGCTTCGTCTTCCAGTTCCACCACCTTCTCCCGGCCTTCACCGCGCTCGAGAACGTGATGATGCCGATGCTCGCCGCGCGCGGACGCGAGGAGGCCCGGATGCGGGACCGGGCCTTCGCGCTCCTCGACGAGATCGGCCTCGCCGACCGGGCCTCCTACGGCGCGTCGAAGCTCTCGGGCGGCCAGCAGCAGCGCGTCGCCGTCGCGCGCGCCCTCGTCCTCGAGCCCCCGCTCGTCCTCGCGGACGAGCCGACCGGCAACCTCGACACGGAGTCGGGAGCGCAGGTCTTCGAGCTCCTGCGCCGGGTCTCCGAGCGGCACCGGACCGCGTTCCTCGTCGTGACGCACGACGAACGGATCGCCGCCCGCTGCGACCGCGTCCTCACGATGGTCGACGGACGGATCCGGTCGGACGAGCGGCAGAAGCGCGCCTGAGAGGCGAAGGCCGCCGCACCCCGGGGGCGCGGCGGCCTTCGGAGAACGCGGCGGACCGCCGGGTCAGATGTACTTCAGCTCGATCGCCTTCCGCTCGAGCTCCGCGCGGAAGTCGGGGTGGGCCACGTCGATGAGCGCCTTCGCCCGCTGCCGGATCGTCTTCCCGTAGAGGTTCGCGACGCCCCACTCGGTGACGACGTAGTGGACGTCGTAGCGGCCCGTGACGACGCCGGCGCCGTGCTTGAGCATCGGCACGATCCGCGTGAAGGCCTGCTTGTCCTTCCCCGTGCCGCTCGAGGGGAGGCCGATGATCGGCTTGCCGCCGCGCGAGCGGGCCGCGCCCCGGATGAAGTCGAGCTGCCCGCCGACCCCCGAGTAGAGCCGCGTCCCGATCGAGTCGGCGCAGACCTGGCCCGTCAGGTCGACCTCGATCGCGGAGTTGATCGCGACCATCCGGTCGTTCTGGCGGATGACGTACGGGTCGTTGACGTACTCCGTCGGGCGCATCTCGACGACCGGGTTGTTGTCGACGAAGTCGTAGAGACGCTTCGAGCCGATGAGGAAGCCCGCGACGATCTTCCCCCGGTCGATGTTCTTCTTCTCCCCGGTGACGACCCCCTTCTCGTAGAGCTCCACGACGCCGTCCGAGAACATCTCCGTGTGGATCCCGAGGTCCTTCTTGTCCTTCAGGTAGTAGAGGACGCCGTCCGGGATCGCCCCGATCCCCATCTGCATGGTCGAGCCGTCCTCGATCAGGCCGGCCACGTGCTTGCCGATCCGCATCGAGAGCTCCGAGGGCGTCCCCATCGTCGTCTGGAAGATCGGGTAGTCGACCGGGACGATCCTGTGGATCCGGCTGATGTGGATGAAGGCGTCTCCGAGCGTCCGCGGCATCTGCGGGTTGATCTCGGCGACGACGAGCTTCGCGGCCGCGGCGGCGGCCCGGTTCGTCGAGATCTCCACGCCGTACGAGCAGAACCCGTGCTCGTCGGGGGGCGTGACGTGGATGAAGGCGACGTCGAGGGGGACGATCCCCTCGGAGAAGAGCTTCGGGACCTCGGAGAGGCGGACCGGAGTGAAGTCCGCGCGCCCCTCGTTGACGGCGCCGCGGACCCCTTCTCCGATGAACATCGTGTTCACCCGGATGTGGCCGGCGAACTCGGGGTCGGCGTAGGGCGTCTTCCCGAGCGTCAGAATGTGGGTGATCTCGACGTCCGTCAGCTCGGGGGCCCGCCCGATCAGGGCCTTCATGAGGACCTGCGGGACGGAGCAGTTGCCGGTCAGGTAAACGCGGTCGCCCGACTTGACCGTCCGGACGGCCTCCTCGGCGCTGACGATCCGGTCGTGGTAGGTGTGGAGCCAGCTCATCGTGGTTCGTTCGCTTCCTGTCTCATTCGACGGGCCGGACGTAGGAGACCCGCCGGAAGTTCCGGAGCTCGCCCGCGTGCGTGACGAGGCCGTGCGCGAGGGCCGGGTCCGCCGCGGCGGCGGCCTCGATGCCCTGGACGACGACCCGCTCGATCCACGGAGCGGCCGCGTTGAGGAAGGCGTGCGTCGAGGTGCGCGCGACGACGCCGCCGAGGTTCGGGATGCAGCAGTGGACGACTCCGTCCTCGACGTAGGTCGGCGACTCGTGCGTCGTCGGCCGCGACGTCTCCGCGCAGCCCCCCTGGTCGATCGA
>JAGOBQ010000568.1 GCA_017999215.1 Thermoanaerobaculia bacterium | reverse complement strand
GCACCCGATACAGCGCGTCGTGTCCAGGAGCAGCCCCTTCGCTTGCGTATTCAACATGGGCCTCTCGTACCCCCCCGGGCGAACTTCAGGTCCGCCCCGTTGAGAATTTCGCAAGCACTGGGCCAGAATGTTGAAGATTTTGTAAGTGACTCGTGGGCCTGATTTTACGCTTCTAGAATCGATTCGTAGCGAAAACCGGAGTTGAAAAATTCAACGTCACGAATTCCGGCTCTAGAGCTAAGGTGCCTGTTTTCAGAAGGATACGTTTCGGCAGGGGATCGTCTCGATTTGGGGCTCATCGTTGAGGATTTCTACGCGCTGAGGCGATTTCCGACACGAAGGACCCGGCGGCGTGGAGTAATTCCACGCCGCCGGGTCACCGGGGCGGGCCTCAGTCGGCCAGACGGGGAGGAGCGGGAGGCGAGGGGCGGGTCGGCGGCCGCTTCGCGAGCTCCTGAAGGAGGATCTCCACACCCTTCTCGAGGCTCGGGTCGCCGCCGTCGAGGCGCCGTTCCGCGACGTCGAACACCTCGACGTCGGGAGCGACCCCTTCGTTCTCCACGACCCATTTCCCGTCGTGGTCGTAGATCCGGAACGTCGGGACGTCGACGCTCCCGCCGTCGACGAAATCGGCGTTTCCCGAGAGGCCGATCAGCCCGCCCCACGTCCTCGTTCCGACGATCGGGCCGAGCTTCTCCTTCCGGAAGAAGTACGGGAGGGCGTCGCCGCCGGAGGCCGAGTAGGAGTTGACGAGCATCGCCTTCGGTCCGTCGTGGGCGAAGCCGGGGGTCCGCATGGCGTCGACGCCGCGGCGGGCCCAGAACGCGAGGGTGGTCCGGGAGAGCATCTCGATCATCCGGTCGGGGATGAACCCGCCGCCGTTGTAGCGGTCGTCGACGAGGAGCGCCGGCTTCGACGCCTGGGAGTAGAAGAGCTTCTGGAGCATCCTGTTGCCGGCGAGGGCCGTGTCGGGGAGGTGGATGTACCCGACCTTCCCGCCCGACAGCTTCTCGACGAGCTCCATCCGGCTCTTCACCCAGTCGAGGTAGCGGAGCCCCTGCTCGCTCGCGACGGTCCGGACGGTCACGGTCCGCGCCGCCTCGCGCGCGGGGCTCTTCCCGACGAGGAGCGTGACCGGGCGTCCGGCTTTCCCTTCGAGGAGCCGGTACGGGTTGTCGGCCGTCGTCAGGTCGACGCCGTCGATCGCCAGGAGGAGCTCGCCCTCGGCGACGCGGACCCCGGGCTCGGTGAGCGGGGAGCGGAACGGCTCGTCCCAGTTCTCGCCGGGAAGGATGCGGGCGATCCGGTAGCGCCCGGAGGGGTCGGCCGCGAGCTCGCAGCCGAGGAGCCCGCCGGGGACTCGCTCGACCTTCGGCTCGTCGCCCGCGGTGACGTAGGTGTGCCCCGCCTCGAGCTCGGAGACGAGCTCGCCGAGGAGGAAGTCGAGGTCGGCCCGATGGGCGACGTGAGGGACGAGAGCGCCGTACCGGGCGACGAGGGCGTTCCAGTCGACGCCGTGGAGGCCGGGGTCGTAGAACCAGTCCCTCACGATCCGGGCGCCGTCCCGCCAGATCTGGGCCCACTCGGCCTTGAGGTCGAGCTTCGTCCGGAGGCCCGCGAGGTCGAGCTTGCCGGCCTCGGAGGCGAGCCCCGCGCGCGCGTCGGCGATGCCGAGCTCCTTCCCGGCCTTCCAGAGGAGCTTCTTCCCGTCGGCCGAGAGCCGGTACGCCGCGACGCCGTCGAGGACCTTCTCCTCCTTCTTCTCCTTCAGGTCGAATCGGCACAACGCCGCGTCGCCCTCGCCGTCGCGGACGTAGAAGACCGCCTCCTCCGTCGCGCGGAGGGAGCGGAGGTCGCCGGCCTTCACGCCGGGAAGCGCGATCGTCCGCGCCGCGAAGCCCTCCGCGACGATCGCGACACGGGGCGGTTCGGCCCCCTTCGCGGCCTTCGGGTCGTCTTTCTTCGCGTCCTTCTTTCCGTCCGGCTTCCCGGCCGCGGTCTTCCCGTCGGCCTCCTTTCCGTCCGCCGGCCCCTTCTCCTCGTCGCTCTTCGGCGGGAAGAGGTGATCGGCGTCGAGGGTGAGAGCCGCGGCGTAGACGCGCGTCGCCTTCGGGTAGACGTACGAGAACTCGAAGGCGCTGAAGGTCGGGGCGAAGTCGCGGTTCGAGAGGAAGAAGAGGTGCTTCCCGTCGGCCGAGAAGGCGGGGGAGAAGTCGGCCGTCAGGCCGTCGCCGAGGGGGAGCGGCCTCCCGCCCTCCAGCGGGGCGGCCCAGAGGCCCGGGAGGCGCGTCGCGTGGCTCTTCTCGTAGACGAGCCACCGGGAGTCGGGGGAGAAGACGTAGACGTCGATGTCCTCGAAGGCGCTCCGGTCGACCTCCGACACCTTTCCGGTCGCCACGTCGACGACGCGCAGACGCTGCGCGCGGTCGCCGAAGGCGATCTTCCTGCCGTCGGGGCTGAAGGCCGGGGCGTGCTTCCAGGGGGCGCCGTCGGTCGTGAGGCGCCGCGGCGCGCCGGAGCCGTCCTGCGGGCGGATCCAGAGGTCGTACTCGCCCGTCTCGTCGGAGAGGTAGGCGATCCACGCGCCGTCCGGCGACCAGGCGGGGTCGCGCTCGCGGACGGCCGAGCCGGAGGTGAGCGGCCGGGTGACGCCGTCCTTCGCCGGGATCGTGTAGAGGTCGCCGCGGGCGTCGACGGCGGCGCGCGCGCCGCTCGGCGAGATCGCCATGCCGGTGACGTTCCCGGAGACGTTCCGGAACGCGGGGACCGTGGCCGAAGCGTCGGTGCCGAGCCTCACCGGGAGCCGCGCGGCCTTCTCGGTCGCGAGGTCGAGCGTCCAGAGGTCGCCGCCGTTCATGAAGACGATCCTCCCGTCGCCGAGGCTCGGCCAGAGGACGTCGAACTCGGTGAACGAGGTGAGCTTCCGCGTCTCCCGCGACTTCAGGTCGTAGCGCCAGAGGTTCAAGGTCCGCTCGCGGTCGGACGTGAAGTAGATCGCGTCCCCCCACCACATCGGGAAGTTGTCGGTCCCCACCCACGAGGTGAGCCTCTCCGACCGCTTCGCCGCGAAGTCGTACGTCCAGACGTCCTGGGCGCGCCCCCCCCTCGTCCGCTTCCAGGTCCGGAACTCGCGGTCGACGGGGCAGTAGGCGAGCTTCGTGCCGTCGGGCGAGAGCGAGGCCGAGCCCCCTTCGGGGATCTCGAGGGGGGTCTCGAGGCC
>JAGOBQ010000567.1 GCA_017999215.1 Thermoanaerobaculia bacterium | reverse complement strand
CATCGCCGAGGGGCGCCGGCTGATCGCGGCGGCGACGCCGGGGCCGCTGCGCGCGAATCTCTATCTGGGTGGGGCCTACGCTATCGAGCGCGTAAGGCCCAACGGGGGCCGTGTCGCGCGGTTGGATGTAGTCGATGGACTACTAGAGACCAAGGCTAACGCCGACCGCTTCGTCTTCGCCGTCAACAACCTCGCGGCGCTCTTGGACGTGGCCGAAGCGGGGGATGCGCTTTTGGGCTATCACGACAGGTGCGGCGTTGCGAGCGGCTACGGTGACGCTCTGCGCTCCGCCCTCTCCCGGCTGCGGGGGGTGAGGACGTGAGCGAGACCACCGCGCGCACGCTCGCGGAGATCGTGGCGGAGGGGAGACGGCTGGAGGCGGAGCGCGACACGCCGTTCCGACAGACCAAACCCGGTAGCGAGTTGGAGCGCATCGTCCTCTCCTACCGCGAGCGGAAACAGCACCTGCTCGATGTCCACTACGCGATGCACGGCCCCGCGCTCCTCGCCGTCGCGGAGGCTGCGGTGGAGTGGGAGGCGGCGGACGCGGAGCAGCGCCGCGTCCCGGAGTGGTCGCGCGACACGGATCTGTTCGAGCGCATGTTGTTCAGGGACCAGGCAGCGACGCGAGCCCTTCGCGCCGCCGTCCGGGGAGAGGAGAAGAAGTGAGCGACAACTTCGTGACGTGCCGCCACTGCGGCATCGGGATCAACTATCAGTGCGACTGCGACGACGATTTGGCAGAGGAGCGCGGCCGTGACGAGGTGTGGAGCCAAGTCCTAGATACGCTGCGAGAAGTGTACGGGCGAGACGTGCCGTACAACCAAACACCATGCGAACTAATCGCGGACCTGGTGCCGGCACAAGACGACGAAGCTACCCTTCGCGCCGCCGCGACCGAAGCCCTCGACGTCCTGACCCGGCTGGCGGACAGCGCCGCCTACTGGTCGGACTACGACGTGCCGGTCGGGATCGTCGCCGACGTGGACGCCGCGAAGGCGCGGCTTGCGGGGGTGCTTCGTGGCTGACCACGCCGACGCCCGCAGGAAGGCCGAGGAGGCGCTCGGCCGCGTGCTTGCTAACGCCGCCGCCATCGTCCGCCTGTCGTGGAGCGACGGCGCGACTCCGTCTGATCGCGCCAACCTGGAGAGGATCAAGAGCGCCGCAGCGGACATCGCGCAGGACCACAAGATCCTCCGCGCCCTCCTCGCCGCAGGGCCGGAGGCGAAGGCGCCCGGACACGACCGCATCGCCGAGCTTGAGTCGCTCCTCCGCGAGTGCAATGCGGTCTGCCTCTGCGGCTGCCCGGACGCGGAGCACGAGAGCTACGGCGAAGACGGGGAGAGCTGCGGCGACGAGGAGCACGAGTGCATCCGAGTGCCGAGTGCCGTTCTCGCATATGTCCAAGACCTCCGGCAGAACTGGGCCGACCTCGGGGAGGACTACGAGGGGCTTCGGGCGCGGATCAATCCGCCCCATCCGTCGTGGGACACGTCCTGCGCTCGCTGCGGGCGCGACCTCACGGTGTCCTCCGCAACGTGCGGCGAGTGCTGCGCGGAGACGCCCGCAGCGGGGGTGGTCGGAGTGACCCCCGCCCCGCCCTCGCCCGCCGGCGACGCGGTGCGCGAGGCGGCGGAGAGGCTGCGGGCGTCGCTCGTCGCCGTGCCGTCGTGGGAGGCGCTGCTGCCGAAGAACTGCGGCGCCTGCGAGGGCGAGTCCGACTGCGCCGGGGAGCACGAGCCGTGCGGGTGCCACGAGACGCTGGCCGTCATCGAGGCTTCGCTTGCGCTCCTCGCTGCCCTCCGCGCCACTGCGAGCCCCGCGCTGGGGAGCGAGGAGGTGCGCGAGGCGGAGGCCGTCCTAGCCGAGGCACGCGAGGCGCTGGACGAGATCCGGCGGCGCTCGACGGACAAGCTCGCGGGGGGGATCGCTGCCTCATTTCTTGGCGCCCACCCCCGCGCCGCCCTCCGCGGCGGCCAGAAGGGAGGGGCGTGATGCTCCGTTACCTCATGTGCCGTCGGGTGCATGACCCGGCATCGGGCGAGATCTTCCGCTCCTTCTACACGACGACTGATCCCGAAGCTGTCGAGCGCGAGCTTCTGGGCGGCGGCTACGGGCAGGGATTCGACCGGACCGAGTGCATCGGGATCGAGGTTGTGGACAACGACGCCGCGCCCCGGAGCGACGGGCGATGAGCGCGGGGCGCGGTTACTCCGTCGAGGAGACAGAGTTCGGCATCCTCGTCACGGGCGCAGGAATCCCCACCGAAGACTTCCTGTCGCTCTGCAAGGTGTGGAAGAAGCGTGGGCTGACCGAGCTACTCCCGGGTGTCGCAAAGGCTCTCGACGCGCTCTTCGCCGTCACGTCGAAAGCAAACGCCCAGCGTTGGATTCAGGCCGTGGCCGACGGTGCGGCCCTTCGGTCCCGTGGCGACCGCGAGATCGCGTGGCTCACCGGCCCCGACACGGGCACGTCGTCCCTCACGATCTTCTCCGCCCTGTCGCGTGGACACGCGCAGAAAGCGACGGCGCTTCGTGGGCATCCGTCCATCCCGTGGGACCCTGACGACTTCGGCCGCTGTCATCGGCTGCTGAAAGCGATCCCCGAGTGGCGCCAACGGCTCGGCGAGGTCGCCGTGAAGCACCCGGAGTGGACCGCGCTCGTCCGCGAGTGGGACGAACTGGAGCGGCTCTACGAGGAGGAGCTCCCAACCGGACGCGCGCCGAAGCTCTACGCGAGGATGAAGGCTCTGATCGTGGAGGTTCCGCGATGAGCGCGCACGAGAAGCTCCCGGCGTGCATCTCGACGGAAGCCGACATGCTCCTGCGAGCGAGCGAGGTGCTCGATGAGTTCTGGCACGCCCGCTATCACGGAGGCACGGCAAGCGGATCGCAGGGGCACGCTCGTTGGGCCCGTCTGCGCGCCGTGGCCGACGACATCGCCCGATGGAGACGAGCTAACGGGCTCCCGGTGACGAAGGCGCGGGTATGGGAGTCAGCGCTACGGAAGCGCCGCCTCGCCGGGGGTGCGAAGTGACGATGCAACGGTATCCGATCGCGTGGGCGTGGCGTTTTACGGACGGCTCGCTCGGGATGTGGGCGCGCCCAACGATAGACGACCTCTTGAACGAGTCGCGCCCAGACCCGGACGCAGAGCCGGTGCGCGTACGTCTGGTGCCGGTGCGTGATTGCACGGCGCTGAGGCGCCTCGCCGGGGGCCGCC
>JAGOBQ010000566.1 GCA_017999215.1 Thermoanaerobaculia bacterium | reverse complement strand
AGCCGGCGCAGGGTCAGCGGCGGGTCCGGCAGGCGCCGGGGCTCCCGGCCGGTCGTCTTCCTCGGCGCCGGGGGGCGCTCCCGCACCGGCCCCCGTCCCTGCGGGACCCAACCCGCCCCGTCGCTACCACGGCACCGTGAAGCTCGATCCGGCTCGCGCCGGCAGAGACGCGAGCCGGATCGCCGACGAGGTCATCGCGCACTTCGCCGGGATCGAAGGCGCGGACGTGACCGTGACGCTCGAGATCGAGGCGACGGTTCCGGCCGGCGCCTCCGAGCAGCTCGTGAGGACCGTGACCGAGAACAGCCGGACGCTGAAGTTCGAGAGCTTCGGGTTCGAGGAGGAGTAGGGCGGGACTGCCGGGTGCATGACCGACGACCTGACGACCCCAATCCCACCTGACGCGCCGAGGCGCCGCGGGTGCGGCGAGAGGTTCACCGCCGGCGACCTGGTCGCGGGTCGGTACCGGGTCGTGCGCCGCCTTGGTGCAGGAGGAATGGGCGAGGTCTACGAGGTCGAGGACCTGGGTCTGCACGAGACCGTTGCCCTCAAGACGATCCGTCCCGAGCTCCTGGGTGACGAGGACGTAGTCCGGCGGTTCCGACGAGAGATCCAGCTGGCCCGAAAGGTGACTCACGGGAACGTCTGTCGAATCCACGACCTCGTCGAGGTGCCCGGGCCGAACGGCACGACGGAGGTCTTCCTGACGATGGAGCTCCTGACCGGGGAGCCTCTCGATGTCCTGCTTCGGCGCCGAGTCCGTCTCGCGGTGGGGGAGTGCGCCGGCCTCCTGAAGCAGGTCGCTTCGGGCCTGGCTGCCGCCCACCAGGCCGGGATCGTGCACCGGGACTTCAAGCCTGCCAACGTTCTCGTCGTTCCTGCGGAGCAGGGGACGTCGAGGGCCGTGATCACCGACTTTGGCCTGGCCCGTGCCGCTGGAGAACTGCAGGGCGCGTCGGGTTCGTTGACCGGTTCCGGCCAGCTGCTAGGGAGCCCGGCGTACATGGCTCCCGAGCAGGTGACCGGGAGACCGATTACGCCGGCGACTGACGTCTACGCGTTCGGCGTCGCAGCCTACGAGCTGCTCACTGGCCAGCGGCCGTTTCGCGGGGAGAACGCGCTGGCCGTCGCGATGATGAGGGTCCGAGAGGACCCGGCGAGCCCCAGGAGTGTGGAGCCGAGCATCCCGGACGCGTGGGAGCGGCTGATCTTGAGGTGTCTAAGGAGAGACCCGTCCGAACGCTATCGGGACGGCGAGGCGCTCCTGTATGCGTTGAGAGAGCCGACGGCCGATGACGAACCGACATTTCCAGGCGGAGCGGTCATTCGCGTGGCCGAGCCGGGCCCTGCATCGAAGCGGCGATGGAGGGCGGGTGGCCTTCTCGGGCTCCTCCTCCTGGTATTGCTCTGGTTCGGCTGGCGAGCCTGGACAGCCAGGCAGAGGGCCGCGGAGAGTGCGGACACGGTGGCGCTGGTCGTTGCGCCCTTCAACCCCGTCAATCGTGCCGCGGTCGAGGAGGCCGCGACGACGACGACGATCCTTGTTCAGGAGCTCCGGCGGAGGCTAGAGCGATTTCCGGCCGTTCGCGTTTCGGTGGGTGCAAGCGAGGAGCCGCCCTCGACCGAGGGTGCGGCACAGCGACTCGGCGATCGCTTGCGTGCCGACGTCCTGATTTGGGGCGACGTCTTCTCGGAAGGGCAGAGGGTCGTACTTCGACCGAAGGCGCTTCGAATGGCACGAAGGTTTGGCTCGACGAACTCCGTCTCGCACCCGCCCAATGTGATGTCCTTCGCGAACGAAGCGGATCCCCTGGCGGCGCGGGAGGCTAGGGCACGATCCACCGCGGCGCTCGCACTTTCCCTGGTCGCCGATGAGCTGGCATCCGTGCTCGGCGACCAGGTCGTCTTGGGGCTTCTGACAGAACTCGACCCGGGTCAGGGCGCCGTCTTCGAGGCTCGGCTCCTCATTCGCGCGGATCGAGAAGGAGGAACTCCACGACACGAGGACTGGAAGCGTTCCGTCGACCTTCTGGAATCGGCGGGGACGAAGTTCCCGACGGCCGCTGTGGACGCCCATCGAACACTCGCCGGCCTCTTCGACGACGGCTGCCGGCTGGACCTGCCCGCGACGTTCTGCGATCGACGGCGCGCGGCTCGTGAGCTGGAAAGGGCGCTCGAACTCGAGCCCGACGACGTGCGTTCGCTCAGACTGGCGGCGAGGTTCGCCGCAGCGAGTGCGGACACCGGCCTTGCGATCCGCCACCTGGGCAGGCTCCATGAGATCGACCCGACTTCTCCCGCGACGATCGCGGACCTCGTCTCGGCCCATGAGTGGGCAGGCCGCGATGCAGACGCCGAGCGGCTCCTTGCGGAGATCGAAGGATCTGCGGAGGCCGATCCGTGGGCCGCCTTCATGCTCTTTCGACACGGCCGCTACGAGCAGGTCGCCTCGGGCGCACCTTCCGCCGTCAACTCGGAGGTCGTCCGGCGGATACTGGCGCTTGGCGCACGGGGCGATTTCTCCGGCTCACGGCGGGAGTACGAGGGCTACATGCGCTCGCTCGGACCGCCGGGCTTCTGGGCGAGGCTCGTTGCATCGGTGCGCTTCGCCACCGTCGCCGGTGACAAAAGCGACATCGACGTCCTCGCCAGGCGACCCGCCGGGGAGAGCAACCCGGGCATGTACGCGGACGTCGTGCGGGCCGCGTATGCCGATGTGCTCCTGTGGGACGGGAGGGTTGACGAGGCTCGAGCGATCCTCGCGGCTCGCGAAGGACCCGAGAGCGTGGAAGTGCGCTTCTGGACGGGCTGGATGGCGGGCGACTTCGCCGCGGGATGGAAGGACCTCGAGTCGCGACGAATGGAGCGGGAGGGGGATCGCTCCCTGGAAGCAGACGTTCTCGCCTCCTTTCTCGCGAGAAGAGCAGGGCAGGCCGCGGACGGCGGAGGCTTGCTGGAGCGCGCGAAACGTCGGCGTGTCTCGGCCATTGCCGAACGCGGGAACGGCCGCCGCTTAGCCGAGACGTACGACGCAGCCAGTCTCCTCAACGATCCTGCTGCACCGAGGATGCCGGTAGAGGCTTACCTCGATGTCGTTCGTGGAGCGGTCGACACGAGTCGGGCCTTCGATGTACTCGCCGGGCGCCCCCTTCGAACCTGCCGCAGGGAATGGACGTGCTGGCTCGCGTGGTACCTCGGAACGGACCGTCTCCTCGAGGGCGACGCGGTGGGTGCGCG
>JAGOBQ010000565.1 GCA_017999215.1 Thermoanaerobaculia bacterium | reverse complement strand
ACTCCCCCGTCCCCCACTCGGCCTCGAGCGCGCTCCCGAGGATGTAGAGCGCGAAGGCCCCGAAGAAGAGCGACATCGGCCCGCCGTGCAGGAACTGGAACGTCACGAAGCCCCAGGGCTGGACGAGCGCCTGCTGCGGCCAGAAGCCGAAGAGGCCCGCCGTCTTCTGCGGGTCCATCGTGAAGAGGAGGAAGAAGACGAAGTGGAGTCCGCAGAGCGGCAGGGTGAGGCCGAGCTTCGGAGCGAAGAGGTCGCGGCCCGAGGTCATCCGGAGCTCCTTCCGAAGCGCTTCAGCACCTCGGCGTGGGCAAGCGTGAGGAGGATGGGGCGCCCGTGGGGACAGGTCCACGGGTCGCGGCAGGCGGAGAGGTCGGCGAGGAGACGCGCGGCCTCCTCGGGGGCCAGGCGGCGGTTCACGGTGATCGCGCCGCGGCAGGCGAGCGAGGCGGCGAGAGCGTCCTTCATCCGCGCCGCGGTGTCGCCCGCGCGTCCGGCGCCCGTCCCGGACGCCTCGAGGAGCCGGCCGAGGAGGTCGCGAAGGACCGCGACGACCTTCTCGGGCGGCACGTCGGCCGGAGCGGCCGAGACGACGAAGAGCCTCCCCGAGAGCTCCGAGACGGCGAAGCCGGCCGCGACGAGGACCTCGTCGGCCCTCCGGAGCGCCTCGGCCTCCTCGGGCGCGGCCTCGAACGAGACGGGGACGAGAAGCGTCTGCGACGCCAGCCCCTGCCCCTCGAGCCGGTCGCGGATCCTCTCGAAGCGGACCCGCTCGTGGGCGACGTGCTGGTCGACGAAGACGAGACCTTCGGCCCCCTCCGCGACGAGGTACGACTCGCGGTACTGCCCGAGGAGCCGGAGCGTCCCCGCGGGAGACTCGACCGCCGCGGCCGCGGGGGACCCCTCCCAGGAGGAACGGGGGCCGGACGCGGAGATCGGCGGCGCGTCTCCCGCGGCGCCCGGCTTCGCCGCGGCGTCCCAGAGCCCGAGCGTCTCGGCGAGGGCGGCGGCCGCGGGGGGAGCGTCGGTCCAGCCGGCCGCGCGAACGGCACTCGCCGGCGGAGCATCGGGGAACATGCCCGTCCCTTCCACGCCGGGGAGCCCGCCGGCCCGCCGGCCCGAGAGGCTCGAGGCGGAGAGCTCCGTCGCCGACTTCCCCTCCGTCAGAGCCGCGCGGAGCCCCCGGTGGACGAGCGCGTGGACCGCGCCCGGCTCGAGGAAGCGGACCTCGCTCTTCTGCGGGTGAACGTTCGGGTCGACCCGCTCGGGGGGGCAGGAGACGAAGAGCGCCCAGGCCGGGTGCCGCTCGCCGAGAAGCGCCTCCTCGGCCGCGAGGCGCGCGGCGTGCGCCACCGAGCCGTCGCGCGCCGCGCGCCCGTTCACGAAGAGCCACTGGAACGTCCGCGACGCGAACGTCGTCTCCGGCGGCGAGACGACGCCGAGGAGCCTCATCCCCGCGTGGGCGAAGTCGACCGCGATCACGCGCGGCAGCGAGCCGCGCCCCATCACCTCGCCGAAGCGGTCGAGGATCGACGGCGCCGCCGGAAGCGAGAGGAGCTCGCGCTCCCCGCTCCGGAGCGTGAACGCGACGTCGGGGCGCGAGAGGGCGAGCGACGTCAGCGCCTTCACGACGGCCCGCTGCTCGGCGTCGGCCGACTTCAGGTACTTCCGGCGGGCCGGGACGTTCCCGAAGAGGTCCTCCACGACGACGCGCGTCCCCTTCGTCTGCCGCACGGGCTTCGCGACCGGCGCCTCGCCCCGGTCGGCGACGACCTCCGTCCCGAGGCCCGAGCCGTCGGGCGACGTCGTCAGGACGAGGCGCGAGACCGAGGCGATCGACGGCAGCGCCTCGCCCCGGAATCCGAGGCTCCCGATCCGCCCGAGGTCCTCCGCCGTCCGCACCTTCGACGTCGCGTGACGCTCCAGCGCGAGCCGGGCGTCGTCGGGGTCCATCCCGCAACCGTCGTCCGAGACGGAGAGGCGCGCGATCCCGCCCCCCTCGATCTCGACCTCGACCCGCGTCGACCCGGCGTCGAGGGAGTTCTCGACGAGCTCCTTGACGACCGACGCCGGCCGCTCGACCACCTCGCCGGCGGCGATCTGGTCGACGAGGACGTCCGGGAGGACCGAGATCCGCGCCATCGGCCGCGGAGAGTAGCAGGGGGGCGATCGAGGTACTCTGCGGCCATGGAGCGGTCCCGCCGCCTCTCCCCGGCCCTCTTCGCGCTCGCGGCGCTCGTCCTCGCGATCCTCGTGGCGGCGTCGGTCCTCGTCGGCCGGGTGGCGCGGCTCCCGAGGGAGATGGCCGGGGCGATCCCGCACGGCGTCCGCGAGACCGCCGCGGCCGTCTCGGACGGCCTCGCGAAGCTGGCCGCGGCGATCCGGACGCGGAGCGTGACGACCGAGCTCCGGAGCGCGGTGGCCGAGCTGCGCGGGACGAAGAAGCTCCAGGTGGCCGAGCTGACGCAGCTGGAGGTCGTCGAGCGGCGGGACGCGACGCGCCTGCTCGGCGTCCCGCTCCCCGACGTCGTCGTCTCGGCGCGCGCGCCGGTCACGTACGTCTACACGCTCGACCTCGACGCGCGCTGGGACTTCGACCTCGCCGACAGGACCGTGAGCGTCCTCGCCCCGGACCTCGTGGCGAACGCGCCTGCCGTCGACGTCTCGAGGCTCGAGCTCGTGAAGACGGAGTCGTCGATCCTCCGGGACGAGGACCGCGTCGTCGAGGAGCTGCGCCGCTCCCTCACGGAGGTCTTCCGGGCGCGGGCCCGGCAGCACGTCCCGCTCGTGAGGGAGACCGCGCGGAAGGAGACCGAGGCGTTCGTGAGGAGCTGGCTCCTCCGCACCTACGGCCTCCCCGAGGACGTCCGGGTCGTCGTCCGGTTCCACGGGGAGCCCGCGACGGTCGGCCCGGCCGGCGTCGCGCTCCCGCCCCGGGGCTGACGCGGGCTCCGGGCTTTACGCGCCGGACTCCGGCACACCGGCTGCGGGGCGGCGGAAGGCCAGGACGAGCGCGCCGAGCGGGACGACGAGGAAGAGGAGCACCACGAGGAACGCGAGCGTCGCGAGGGCGAGGCCCGTCGTCGCGGCGACCTTCACGAGGTCGTTCTGCCCCGTGATCGCGACCGTGAGGTAGTCGGTCCGCGCGGCGGCGCTGAGGGCGACGCCGCCGAAGAGCTTCACGTTCCGCACGACGAGGTAGAGCGCGAAGAAGGCCCAGACGACACGCTCCCACTCCGGT
>JAGOBQ010000083.1 GCA_017999215.1 Thermoanaerobaculia bacterium | reverse complement strand
CCCTCTACCGCCTCGAGAAGCACCGTCCTGTGGAATCCGAGGAAAACGCTGCGGCGTTTCCCTCTGATCCCACAGGACCTGCTGCTGGAAACGACCTCTCATACACCACGTGGGCGGACGCTACTGATGGGGTCCCCCAGGATGAGAGAGATGGGGTCTGAGAGAGATGGGGTCTGGTCTACCCTCTACACTCTGCTCTATGAGCGAATCGCTGGCTCCGCGCGAAGTCGTGCGCCGTTGGGTGGAAGCGTTCAACCGCGAGGACGTGGACGCGCTCGCGTCGATGTACGCGGAGGACGCGGTGAATCACCAGGTCGCGGAGGCGCCCGTGGCGGGGCGCGAGGCGATCCGGCGGATGTTCGCGGAAGGGTTCGCGGCGACGCGGATGGTCTGCATCGTGGAGAACGTCTTCGAGGAAGGCGAGTGGGCGATCCTCGAGTGGCGAGATCCGCTCGGGCTGCATGGCTGCGGTTTCTTCCACGTCGTTGGCGGGAAGATCGTCTTCCAGCGCGGCTACTGGGACAAGCTCACGTTCCTGCGCGCGCATGGGCTGCCATTGCCCGGTCCTGCCTGAGGCGTGCGGATGGATTCGGTGGGAAGGCGCTCTCGGCAAAGGACTCCTTCTGGCCGTTGAAGCGCGCGTGACGTGAGCGGGCGGGCGGGGTGTCCCGCGAGCGAGCGTTCGAGCACGTGCGGGGTACCCGCACGGCTCCGCGAGCAGGTCGCCGGGGGAAGCGGACGCGCTGTTTGACGAGCGAAGCGAGGAGTTCGCGGCCGCGCCGGCGACCCGCGCAGCGAAGCCGATGCGGGTCGCGCGCGCGCAGAGCGAGCTGCGGGATGCCCCGCCCGCCCGCGACTCGAGAGCCCGGACATGAGATACAGGGGCTCTCGGGCTCTCGGGCTCTCGCCTCGCCGGCCGCGGGCGTGAGCCCCGCCGGAGACCTCTCAGCCCTGCGGCGACTCGGCGAGGAGGTCGGCCTTCCAGCGCGAGATGCCCGTCGCGGCGACGAGGTCGGCGGGAGGAAGGGAGCGGCGGACCGCGAGCTCGGCTCGCGCGATCTCGACGAGGGCGGCGCGCGAGGCGAGGACTCCGGGGTCGAGCCCGAGGCCGCGGGCGACGGCGTCCCGGCGCGTCTTGAGGCGGGTCACCGCCTTCTCGAGCGCGGGCTCCGGGCGGACGAGCTCGCCGCGGCGCGGAGGCGGCCAGGAGGAGGGCGGCAGGGCCGCGGCCTTCTCGAGCGCCTCCCGGATGCGCGCGGCGAAAGGGGGCGGGAGCGCGCGGGGAAAGAGCTCCGAGAGGCGCATCTCGCCGCCGGCGGCGCGGCGGCAGACGGCGAGGAGCGCCTCGTTGTGGAGGACGCGGAAGGGCGGGACGTCGAGCGCGCGGGCGCGCTCGTCGCGAACGAGCCAGAGCTCGCGCAGGAAGGCGCGCTCCTTCGAGGAGATCGCGTTCGAGCCCTTCACCCTCCAGTCGGTCTCGGGGTCGTCGGGCGCGGGGGCGAAGTCCTGGGCAAGGAGGCGTGTGCATTCCTCGGCGTGCCAGTCGAGCCGCCCCTTCGCGGCGAGGTCCGCTTCGAGGAGGGCGACGAGCTCGTGCAGGTGGAGCACGTCGGAGGCGGCGTAGGCGACGAGCGTGGGGGAGAGCGGCCTGCGGCTCCAGTCGGCGCGCTGGCTCGACTTGTCGAGCGTCACGCCGAGGCGCGAGGCGAGGAGCGCGGCGAGGCCGATCTCCTTCTCGCCGAGGAGCTGCGCCGCGAGCATCGTGTCGAAGAGCGCGCGCGGCGTGAAGCCGTGCCCGCGCGAGAGGAGGCGCAGGTCGTAGTCGGCACCGTGCAGGAGCAGGCGCCGGGTGGAGAGGACGGCGAAAAGCGGCGCGAGGTCGAGCCGGGCGAGCGGGTCGACGAGCCACGCCGTGCCGTTTCGCGCGAGCTGGAGGAGGCAGACCTTCTCGAAGTAGTGATGGAACGAGTCGGCCTCGGTGTCGAGCGCGACGTCGTCGGCCGGATGCGCGGCGAGCTCCGCGAGCAGCGCGTCGAGCGCGCGGGCGTCGGCGACGAGGAGGGGCGTTTGTACGGCGTAAGTGGCGGCTTCGGGCGGCGTCACGGGAGGGCGCAAGGGTAGCACCCCGGAGCCCTTTCTCCTTGACGCTGGGAGAAACGGAGGCCGATACTCCGTGTGGGAAAAAGTGGCCAAGAGTGGTCGAGCGTGGGTATCAAGGATGCCGCGGTCGCCACCCTCGCCCCTCTCCCCGGAAACGAGAGATGGAGCGCCTCCGAGGAAGTGCCGAGTCGACGGTCGACGAGAAGGGCCGGATCAAGGTTCCGGCCAAGTTCCGCGAGCCGCTCGAGACGGCGCATGGCAGCGAGTTCTTCGTCACGTCGGTCACCGGCGTGGAGATTCTCGTCTATCCGCTGCCCGTGTGGCGCGTGTTCGAGGAGAAGCTCGCCGCGCTCCCGTTCGTCCACCGGGCCCGCCAGAAGTTCCTCGAGCGCTACAACACCTACGGGCAGACCGTGAGCCTCGACGGGCAGGGGCGCCTCCTCATACCGGCTCTCCTCCGCGAGACCTCCGGCGTCGGGAGCGAGGTCCTCGTCCTGGCCCAGGCCGACCACCTGAAGGTCGTCGACAAGACGCGGCACTTCGCCGCCCTCTCCGCCGCGCCGATCACCGACGAGGACTACGACGACCTCGCGCGGGCGCTCTGAGGATGTGATGGGGTGGAGCTTCCCGCTCACGTTCCCGTTCTCCTCCGCGAGGTCCTCGAGGCGCTCCGGCCCGAACGGGGAGGAGTCCTCGTCGACGCGACGCTGGGGCTCGGAGGACACGCCGAGGCGCTGCTCGACGCATCCCCGTCCGTGCGGCTCGTCGGAATCGACCGCGATCCCGAGGCGCTCGCGCTCGCGCGGGTGCGCCTCGCGCGTTTCGGCGACCGCTTCGTCGCCGTGGAGGGGCGCCACGAGGAGCTGGCCCTCCACCTCGACCGGCTGGACCTCCCGGAAGTGGACGGGGTCCTGGCCGACCTCGGCGTCTCCTCGATGCAGCTCGACCGGGCGGAGAGGGGGTTCTCTTTCATGAAGGACGGTCCTCTCGACATGCGGATGGGCCGGACGGGCCCGACGGCGGCCGACCTCGTCGCCGAGCTCCCGGGCGAGGAGCTCGCCCGCGTCTTCCGCGATTACGGCGAGGAGCCGCGGGCGAAGGCCGTCGCCCGCGCGGTCGTCTCCGCGCGCGAGACGGCGCCGATCCGGACGACCGGGGAGCTGCGCGCTCTCGTCGCGAAGGCCGTCGGCGGCCGCCGCGAGGAAGGCCGCGACCCCGCGACGCGCGTCTTCCAGGCGCTGCGCATCGCCACGAACCGCGAGCTCGTCGAGCTCGAGCGCTTCCTCGACGACGCGATCGCGCGCCTCTCGCTCGGCGCCCGGGTCGCGGTCCTTTCCTACCACTCGCTCGAGGACCGGATCGTCAAGGACGTCTTCCGCGACCGGGCCGCCGGGTGCACCTGCCCCCCCTCGTTCCCCGTCTGCGTCTGCTCCCGCCGCCGCGTCCTCGCGCTGGTGACGAAGAAGCCGATCCGACCGTCCGACGAGGAGGTCCACGAGAACCGGCGCTCGCGCTCGGCGCGGCTCCGGGTGGCGGAGCGGATCGCTCCCGGGCCCCCGAGGTCCGGCTGAGGGGCCGTGTACACCGTCCGGCGCCCCGTCGATAACGTCTACCTCGTCCGCGAGCCCGACCGACGGCGGACCCGGGAGCTCCTCGCCCTCCTCCTCTCGCCCCTGCCGCCGCTCGCCGTCCTCTTCGCGGCGGTCTGGACGAACCTCGAGACGTTTCGCCTCGGGTACCAGATCGAGAGCCTCCAGAAGCAGAAGGACTCCCTCGCCGAGAAGCAGCGCCAGCTCGAGATGGAGAGGGCGCGCGTCTCGGCGCTCGCCCGCGTCGAAGAGGTCGCGCGACGGCGCCTCGGGCTCGTCACGCCGGGCCGCGACCAGGTCGTCTTCGTGAGGGACGGCGCGTTCGGCGCCTCTCCGACGGTCCCGGCGCGTCGCGTCGCGGCCGCTCCCGAGCTGCAGGGTCCGCCGGCGCCGGTCCGGACGGAGGAGGGGTTCTGACGGGCTCCGCCGGCCGGGCGAACGCCCGGCGCGCCTACGTGCTCGTCGGCTTCGCCGGCCTCTGGATCCTCGCGATCCTCGTCCGCCTCGTCGAGCTGCAGGTCGTGCGGCACGACGAGTACGTGAAGCGGGCGAAGCGCCAGCAGGAGCGGACGGTCGAGCTCGCGCCGCGGCGCGGGACGATCGTCGACCGCGAGGGGCGGCCGCTCGCGGTGACGACGACGGTCGAGTCGGTCTTCGCGATCCCGTCCGACATCGACGACCCCGCCGGCGTCGCGCGGGCCCTCGCGCCGATCGTGAAGCAGCCGTTCCGAGAGCTGAAGCGGAAGCTCTCGGAGAGCGAGAAGGAGTTCGTCTGGGTCGCGCGGCGGGTCGACGCGGAGACGGCGGCCACCGTCAAGGCCCGCGCCCTCCCCGGCGTACGCCTCCTGAAGGAGTCGGCGCGGCGCTACCCGGAGGGTCCGCTCGCCGCCGCGGTCGTCGGCTACGTCGGGACCGACAGCCAGGGGCTCGGCGGGCTCGAGTACACGTGGGACCGCGAGGTCCGCGGCCGCCCCGCGCGCGTCACGGTCCTGCGCGACGCGGCGCAGCGCTCCTACGCGATCCAGCGGGGCGCGCCCGGCGGCGCGGCGCGCGCCACCGACGAGGTGGAAGGGGCCTCCCTCCGGCTGACGCTCCACGCGGGGCTCCAGCACGTGGCCGAGCGCGAGCTCGCGGCGGTGCGGGCCGAGACGAACGCGCGCTCCGCCTCGGCGGTCGTCCTCGACCCGGCGACGGGCGAGGTCCTCGTGATGGCCTCCGTCCCGACGTTCGATCCGAACAAGTGGGCGGAGTCGAGCGCCGACGCGCGCCGCTGCCGCCCGATCGCCGACGCCTACGAGCCGGGCTCCACGTTCAAGGTGATCACCGCGGCGGCCGCGATCGAGGCGGGAACGATCCGCCCGGACGACCTCGTCGACTGCGGCGGCGGCTCGCTCACGATCGGCCGGACGACGATCCGCGAGCACGGGCGGGCCGCCTGGGCCGCCCTCCCTCTCGTCGACGTCCTCGCGCACTCCTCGAACGTCGGCGCGGCGCACATCGGCCTCGGCATGGGGAAGGCGGACTTCCACCGCGCGATCCGCGCGTTCGGCTTCGGACGGAAGACCGGCCTCGACCTGGACGGGGAGAACGGCGGCCTCCTGCGCGACCCGTCGGCCTGGAGCGCCCTCTCCCTCCCGACGATCTCGTTCGGGCAGGAGATCGGCGTGAACGCCCTCCAGCTCGCGCGCGCCTTCGGGGCGATCGCGAACGGCGGCGTCCTCCCTTCGCCGTACCTCGTCGCCGACGTCTCCCGGCCGGGTCTGGGGTCAGAGGCGCGCCGGCCGGCTCCGGGCGCGCGCGTCCTCTCCGAGAAGACGGCCGCGTCGATGCGCCGGCTCCTCGTGAAGGTCGTCGAGGAGGGGACGGGGAAGAAGGCGGCCGTTCCCGGCTTCACGGTGGCGGGAAAGACGGGGACGGCCCAGAAGGCGATCCCGGGCGCGGGCTACTCCTCCGATCGCTACGTCGCGTCCTTCTTCGGCTTCCTCCCGGCCGAGCGGCCGCGCCTCGTCGTCGGCGTCCTCGTCGACGAGCCCCGCGGGCGGACCTACGGTGGCGACGTCGCCGCCCCCGTCTTCGCCGCGATTGCCGGCGAGGCGATGCGGGTCCTGGGCGAGCCGGGGCTGCCGGCCGAGGACCGCGTCACGCCGACGTTCCTGACGGCCGACCTCTCCCGCGGCGCCTCCGCGGCGGCGAGCCCGCTTCCGCCCGGGCTCGTCCCGGCGTCGATCCGGCCGCCCGCCCTCCCCGAGGATCTCTCGCGCCTCGCCGCGGGAGAGCGCCTCGTCCCCGACGTCGCGGGGCTGTCGGCGCGCGAGGCGGTCCAGCAGCTCGCGCAGCGCGGGTTCCGGCCGGCGCTCACCGGGCACGGCTTCGTCGTCGCCCAGGAGCCGCTCCCCGGCACGCCGACCGCGCGCGGAAGCGTCGTCCGGCTCACGCTCTCCTTCGACCCTCCGTCGAACGACGCCTCCCTCGGGGCGCTCGCGTTCGGCGACTCCGGCGAGGTGCCCGAGCCGTGAAGCTCTCGGTCCTCGTCGACGGCCTCCCGCACCGCCGCGTCGGCCCTCCGGGCGACCCGGAGGTGAAGGCGATCACTCACGACTCGCGCCGCGCCGGCGCCGGCGTCCTCTTCGCCGCCTTCCCGGGGAAGTCGGCCGACGGGCGCGCGTTCGTCGGCGAAGCGGTCCTCGCCGGGGCGCCGGCGGCGATCGGAGCCGCGCCCGCGCCGGACGGCGTGGAGGTGCCCTACCTCGAGGTGGAATCGCCGCGGCGGGCCGCCGGCCTCCTCGCCGCACGCCTCGCGGGCGATCCGTCCACGCGGCTCGTGATGGCGGGGGTCACCGGGACGAGCGGCAAGACGACGACGACGCTCCTCCTCGACGAGGTCCTCGGCGCCGCGCATCCGAAGCGGGGACTCTTCGGCACGCTCGTCTACCGCTGGGGCGACACCCCCGCCGAGACGCTCGACGCCTCCCGGACGACGCCGGAGGCGACCGAGCTCCAGCCGATGCTCGGCGCGCTCGCCGCCGGCGGCGGCACGGCCGCGACGCTCGAGTGCTCCTCGCACGCCCTCTGGCTCGAGCGGCTCGCGGGGTGCGCGTTCGACGTCGCCGTCTTCCTGAACCTGACGCGCGACCACCTCGACGACCACGGGACGATGGAGGCCTACTTCGAGGAGAAGGCGAAGCTCTTCTCGATGATCAAGCCGGGGGGCCGGTCGGTCGTCAACGTCGACGACCCGTGGGGGCGGAAGCTCTTCGCGAGGCTTCCCCGGGAGTCGACGCTCTCGTTCTCGCGGTCGGTCGAGGCGGACGTCACCGGGCAAGTCCGCCCCGGCGGGGACGGCATCCGCCTCCGCGTCGAGCGGCGCGCCACGGGCGAGGCGTTCGAGATCGACTCGCCCCTCCTCGGCGCGCCGAACGCCGAGAACCTCCTCGCGGCCGCGACGGCGGCCCTCGCGCTCGGGCTCCCGCCGGCCGCGATCGCGGAGCGCCTCGGCGCGTTCTCCGCGGTCCCCGGGCGGCTCGAGCGCGTGCCGAACGCGGCCGGCCTCCTCGTCCTCGTCGACTACGCCCACAAGCCGGCGGCGCTCGAAGGGGTCCTGAAGACGACGCGGGCCCTCGCGGCCTCGCGCGGCGGCGCGCTGCGGGTCGTCTTCGGCTGCGGCGGCGACCGCGACCGGGGGAAGCGCCCCGAGATGGGGCGGATCGCCGCCGAGCTCGCCGACCACGTCGTCGTCACCTCCGACAACCCGCGCTCCGAGGAGCCGGCGGCGATCGCGGCGGAGGTCGCCGCGGGCGCCGCCCTGGCGGGGCGCGAGCCGCTCGTCGTCCTCGACCGGCGCGAGGCGATCCATCGTGCGCTCGAGGCGGCCTCGCCGGGCGACGTCGTCGTCGTCGCCGGCAAGGGGCACGAGACCTACCAGGTGACCGCCGGACGGAAAGAGCCGTTCGACGACCGGCTCGTCGCCCGCGAGGCGCTCGCGGAGCTCGAGCGGCTCCGGACGGGGGGCGCGTGAGCCTCTCCCTCGGGCCGGACCTCCCGGAGGTCTCCTGCGCGGCCGTCTTCGGCCTCGCCAAGTCGGGGAAGGCGACCGTGCGCGCGCTCCTCGAGCGGGGCGTGCGGGTCGTCGCGACCGATTCCGCCCCGGCCGAGGCGCTCGGGACGCTCCCGGCCGGCGAGAACCTCTCCCTCGTCGTCGGCGGCCACCCGGTCTCGCTCCTCGAGGGCGTCGACCTCTGCGTCGTCTCGCCGGGCGTCCCGATGTCGATCCCGGCGCTCGACGCCGCGCGCGCCTCCGGCATCCCCGTGATCGCCGAGGTCGAGCTCGCCTCGCGCCTCGTCCCCGGCCTCGTCGTCGGCATCACCGGGACGAACGGCAAGTCGACGACGACGGCGCTCACCGCCGCGCTCCTCAGCGACGCGGGGCGGGACGCCGTCGCCTGCGGGAACTTCGGCACGCCCTGGATCGAGTACGCCCTCGGCGCGGCCGAGGGGGTCGCTCCGCCGGCGCCGAGCCGCGTCTGGGTCGTGGAGCTCTCCTCGTTCCAGCTCGAAGGGCTCCGGCGCCTCGCCCCCGACGTCGCCGTCCACCTGAACCTCACCCCCGACCACCTCGACCGCTACCGCTCCGTCGACGACTACGGCGCGGCGAAGGCGCGGATCTTCGAGAGCCAGGGGGAGGCGCAGGTCGCGGTCCTGAACGCCGACGACCCGCTCGTGGCGCGGATCCGGACCCGTGCGCGCCGCCTCCTCTTCAGCCGCGCGCGCGCCGTCGAGGCGGGCGCCTGGATGAAAGACGGCGTCTTCCTCGCCGACGCCTCGGGGAAGGGACCGCGCGTCTACGCGAGCCGCGAGGACCTCCTCCTCCCCGGCTCGCACAACGTCGAGAACGCGCTCGCGGCGCTCGCCGCGACAATCCCGCTCGGCGTCACGCCCGAGAGCGCGGTCCGGACGTTCCGGACGTTCAAGGGCCTCCGGCACCGGACGGCGCTCGTCCGGACACGGAACGGCGTCGCCTTCTACAACGACTCGAAGGGGACGAACGTCGACGCGACGCTCAAGAGCCTCGAGGGCTTCGCCGACGGGAGCGTCTTCCTGATCCTCGGCGGCAAGGACAAGGGGGACGACTTCCGGCGCCTCCTCCCGCTCGCGGCGCGGAAGGTGCGCAAGGTCCTCGCCATCGGCAAGGCGGGCCCGGCGGTGATGAGGGCGCTCGCGGACGGCGTCGCCTGCGAGGAGGCCGGGACGATCGCCCGCGCCGTCGAGATCGGGGCGTCGGAGGGACGGCCCGGCGACGTCGTCCTCCTCTCTCCGGCGTGCGCCTCGTTCGACCAGTTCCGCAACTTCGAGCACCGGGGCGAGGCGTTCGAGGAGCTCGTCCTCGCGCTCCCCGAGGCGGGAGGCTGACGTGGCGCGCAAGCTCGCCGTCGACCGTCTCCTCTTCGCGCCCGTCGTCCTCCTCGTCGGGATCGGGATGCTGATGATCTACAGCGCCTCGGCGATGCAGATCTACCTCCCGAAGGCCGGCGGTCCCTCCCAGCCGCTCTTCTTCGTCGTGAAGCAGGGGATCGCGGTCCTCCTCGGCGCGGGCCTCACGATCGGGGCGATGAAGGTCGACTACCGGCTCTGGAACGACCTCCGCGTCGTCCGGGCCGGCCTCGCGCTCCTCGTCCTCGCGCTCGTCGCCGTCCTCTTCCTCGGGCCGATCAACGGCACCCGCCGCTGGATCGACCTCGGGCCGCTCTCGATCCAGCCCTCCGAGTTCGGGAAGATCGGCCTCGTCGTGGCGCTCGCGGCGCTCCTCTCGAGGCGCGAAGGCGAGCTCGACGACGTGAAGCGGACGCTCCTCCCGGTGGCCGGCCTCCTCGCCCTCCTCGGGGGCCTCGTCCTTCTCCAGCCCGACTTCGGCACCGCGCTCTCCTACTTCGCGATCGCCGCGGCGATGCTCTTCTACGCCGGGCTGCGGCTCCGCTGGTTCGCCGGGGCGGCGACGCTCGCCCTGCCGGCGCTCGTGGCCTACGCCTGGTCGGCCCCGTACCGCCGGGCCCGGATCCTCTCGTTCCTGAACCCCGAGGCGGACATCCAGGGGACCGGCTACCAGGCGTACCAGTCGCTCATCGCCGTCGGCACCGGCGGGCTGACCGGGCTCGGCCTCGGCGACGGCCGCCAGAAGCTCTTCTTCCTCCCCTACCCCTACACCGACTTCATCTACGCGATCGTCGGCGAGGAGCTCGGCCTGATCGGCTGCGCGATCGTCCTCGGCCTCTTCGGGATGGTCTTCGCCCGCGCGATGCGCGCCGCCGTGAACGCGCCCGACTCCTTCGGGCGGCTCCTCGGCACCGGGCTCGCCGTGATGATCGTCGTCCAGGCCCTCGTGAACATCTCCGTCGTCCTCGCCCTCCTGCCCACCAAGGGGATCCCGCTCCCGTTCATCTCGTACGGCGGCTCCGCCCTCTGGGCGGACCTGATCGCGGTCGGGATCCTCCTCAACGTCTCGCAGCACGCGCCGTGAACTTCCTCCGCGTCCGCCGCGTCCACTTCGTCGGGATCGGGGGGGTCGGGATGTCCGGCCTCGCCGAGATCCTCGCGAGCGTCGGCCTGACCGTCACCGGCTCCGACCTGCGCGAGGGGGAGGAGACCCGCCGCCTCCGCGACCTCGGCATCCCCGTCTTCGCCGCCGGCCACCGGGCCGAGCACGTCGCGGGCGCCGACGTCGTCGTCTACTCCTCGGCCGTCGCCGAGGAGAACCCCGAGCTCGTCGCGGCCCGGGTCGCCGGCGTGCCGGTCATCAAGAGGGCCGAGATGCTCGCCGAGGTGATGCGGGTGAAGACCGGCGTCGCGGTGGCCGGCTCGCACGGCAAGACGACGACGACCTCCATGACCGGCTCGATCCTCCAGGCGGCCGGCCTCGACCCGACGATCGTCGTCGGAGGCCGCGTCCGCGCCATGGGGACGAACGCCCGCCTCGGCGAGGGGGAGCTCCTCGTCGCGGAGGCGGACGAGTTCGACCGCTCGTTCCTGCGCCTGCGCCCCGTCGTGGCGATCGTCAACAACATCGACCTCGAGCACCTCGACACCTACCGCGACCTCGCCGACCTGAAGGACGCGTTCACGCAGTTCGCCTCGACGGTCCCGTTCTTCGGCGCGGCGCTCCTCGGCCTCGACGACCCGAACGTCCAGGAGATCCGCCCCGCCCTCTCGACGCGCGTGAGGGTCGTGACGTTCGGGCTGACGCCGCAGGCCGACGTGACGGCGCGCGACCTCTCTCTCGACCGGACCGGGTCGCGCTTCACGGCGATCGCCTCCGGGGAGGTCCTCGGGACGCTCGAGGTCTCGCTCCCCGGCCTCCACAACGTCAAGAACGCGCTCGCGGCGATCGCCGTCTCGCGCGAGCTCGACGTGCCGTTCGAGGCGTGCGCGAAGGCGCTCGGCAGCTTCGCAGGGGTCGCCCGGCGCTTCGAGCGGAAGGGCGAGCGGGGCGGCGTCCTCGTCGTCGACGACTACGCCCACCACCCGACCGAGGTCGCGGCCACGCTCGGGGCGGCCCGCCAGGCGCACCCGGAGCGGAGGCTCGTCGTCGTCTTCCAGCCGCACCTCTTCACGCGGACGCGCGACCAGGCCGACGGCTTCGGCGCGGCCCTGCTCGCGGCCGACGTCGTCTACGTCCTCCCGGTCTACCCCTCGCGCGAGGCCCCGATCCCGGGGATCACGTCGCGCCTCGTCTCCGACGCGGCGCGCTCCCGCGGGCACCGCAACGTGGCCGACCTGGGCGACCGCGCCACCGCGGTGGCGCGGCTCGGGGCGGAGCTGAAGGACGGCGACCTCCTCGTGACGATGGGGGCGGGAGACGTGAACCGGGTCGGCGAGGAATACCTCGCGGCGGGAGGGGCGGCGTG